>MNZA01000043.1 GCA_001873375.1 Oscillatoriales cyanobacterium CG2_30_44_21 | reverse complement strand
GCTTATTGGGTTTTTAAAAAGAAAGCGTGGCTTTGCCACGCTTTCTTTTTTTTGCTTATAAACCGATGTATTGGCTAATAGCCGTCATATCTAAATTTTCTTCTAGCAAGTCAGCCATACGGTAATACATTGCTTGCTGATGATCTTGCCAAGATATGGCTGAGGCTTGATGTGATTGAATACCAGCTAAATTTGTTAGGGCTTGACGGACTGGCGCGGATTCAAATAAGCCGTGCAAATAAGTACCCCACACCCGATCGCCTTTTAATCCTTCATCGCGCAAGTTTTGTCCAGCCTGGACTTGCAACAAAGGCTCAATAGCAAAATCTTGGCGATCGCCCGCAATTATTCTAGTTACGCCCATGTGAATTTCGTAAGTCATCCACTGATCTTGAACTGTTTCCGACTGCCAAATTGCTTGGACTTGGCTAACATATTTAGTCGGCATAAACTCTGTAACCGTTGGCAATAGCCCCAAGCCTGAGACTTCGCCAGATGTACCCGCCACACCTGAGCGATCGCCTAGCGATCGGCCAAGCATCTGATAGCCGCCACAAATCCCCACTATGACTACGCCTTGGCGGTGCGCTGATAAAATCGCGGCGGTTAAACCTGTTGACCGTAACCATTGCAAGTCACTAAGCGTATTTTTGCTGCCAGGTAAAATAATGATCCTTGCTCCCTGTAACTCTTCCGCAGTTTTTACCCACGCGATCGCTACTCCTGAATCCAATTGCCAAGGCTGGCTATCTTGAGAGTTAGACAAATGCGGAAATCTAATCCATGCTATTTTCGCCCCCGACCCGCTGGTTTCGGCTACGCTGCACAGACTATCTTCACTTTCTGGTTGTAAGTCTTGGGCGTAGGGCAGTACACCTAAATATTGCTGGTGCGGCATATATTTTTGAAAATGAACTTTCGCGTCATCAAATAACCGCAGATCGCCACGAAACTTATTGACAATAAACCCCAATCCCATATCTCGCACAGGTTGCGAAAGCAAATGATGCGTGCCAATGATTTGAGCAAACACGCCACCTTTCTCAATGTCGCCCACCAAAATCCATTTGCCTTGCAAATATACAATCGGTCTGAGATTGACCAGATCGCGATGCATCAGGTTTAGCTCAACGGGGCTGCCTGCACCTTCGAGCAACAGCACATCGCAGCGATCACGCCAAAATTCTAAAGTCGCCCTGACTTCTTCCCAAAGAGTTTCAATATGTTGATAGTAGTCAATGGCGGCGATGTGCTGACGTGCCTCTCCTAAAAGAACTAATTGAGAAGTTCCTTTTCCTGATGGCTTGAGAAGAATTGGATTCATTTCCACAATCGGACGCATTCCACAGGCGATCGCCTGTACTGCTTGTGCTCTACCAATTTCGCCCCCCTCTAGGGTCACATAGGAATTATTAGACATATTTTGAGCTTTAAACGGCGCAACTTTCACGCCTTTACGCCTTAGCCAAGCCCCCAATGCTGTCACCATCCAACTTTTGCCAGCATTGGAGGAGGTTCCCAGAACAGATATGGCTTTCATAGTTACTCGTGATTAAGTTTGGATAGCGCGGCTGAGCCGCGCCATTATTTTATGGTGACGCTTCGCAGAATTTTCTGAAACCCTCACCCCTAGCCCCTCTCCCATTAAGGGAGAGGGGAACCAGAAATGTTGTTTACTCCCCTTCTCCCGTTCTGGGAGAAGGGGATGAGGGCAAATTGATTTTGCATAAGCCATTATTTTATGGTGTCGCTTCGCGCCGCCATTACTCTTTTTTACGCGAAGGCAGGTCAAAAAGATGTAATAATTTTTAACAGAATTATTAAGCGATCGCATTTAACCCGATCAAACTTATGGAACCCGAATCAACAATTGCGGAAACTTTTGACTCTGAAATTGATGCTTTGAGTAATGCGTCAAGCGATCCTCAAATTGATAGTCAAGTCAGTCCAGAAGTAAGCAATCCCCAAGTAGCGATCGCGCCCATTGATGAAGAACTCCACCGCCATGAATGTGGTGTCTGTGGATACATATATGAGCCATCAATAGGCGATGTCAAGCGGAGTATTCCTGCGGGAACTGCTTTTGAGGCGATCGCTGAAGACTGGCGATGCCCCGTATGCAACACCAAGAAAAAAGCCTTTGCAGATATCGGAGTTGCCGCCAAGCCCTCTGGGTTCACCGAAAATTTAGGCTATGGGTTTGGTGTAAACGTAATGACCCCTGGGCAGAAAAATTTACTCATATTTGGCTCTCTGGCTTTGGCAGTAGCCTTTTTTATTAGTCTTTATGCCTTGGATTAATGCAAAACTAATCTTAACCAATTCACAAAAGTGTAGTCACGCTTTTGTGAATTAAAAACCAAACCCAATATGGATTTTAAACAAAGAAATGGCTATATCATTTCTTTGTTTAAAAATGTCTCTGGAATACTCAAAACTGCATCCAAGAAATTTTTTGAAAGGCGGATGTTACCAACTTTTTTTAATTTTTTGTATTAATTTTGTCCTGATATAGATACTCTTATAAAATTTATGAAAAAAAGCATAAAACGCTTTCTGAACTCCCTGTCATTATCCCTAAGCATCTTATTTATTTGCATAACTTTACTGGCGATCGCCCCTCAAAACGCGCGAGCCGATCATGGCAACTGGCACAAAGTTGAGCTACCAGTGGCGATTACGCCTCTAGATCTATGGTTTGACAGAAATAAACCCAGTCATGGCTGGTTAGTTGGTACTGAGGCAACTTTGCTCGAGTCCACCGATGGCGGTACTACTTGGGAAGAGCGCAAACTTGATCTTGGCGGTAGCATCTATCGATTTTCATCCATCAGTTTTTCGGGTAAGGAAGGCTGGATCACGGGACAGCCTGCGCTATTGCTGCACACCACCGATGACGGTAAATCTTGGTCACGGATTGGACTTAGCTCCAAGTTACCTGGCGATCCCTTTGCGATCGTGGCTTCTGGCAAGAATTCTGCCGAGATGGTAACTGATTTGGGCGCAATTTACAGCACGCAGGACGCAGGACAAAACTGGAAGGCAATGGTTACGCAAGCCGTGGGTAATGCGCGGAACCTCAACCGCAGTGCTGATGGTCGCTATGTGGCGATCTCAGCTAATGGCAACTTTTATTCGACATGGCAACCTGGGGACATGACTTGGGTGCAGCACAATCGCAATAGCTCCCGCCGTGTGCAAAATATGGGCTATACCCCAGACAATCGCCTCTGGATGCTCAATCGCGGCGGACAAGTACAGTTTAGTGAAGTCGGAGATTTTGAGACTTGGAATAAAAAGCAAACACCAAGACAGGGCGGCGGTTTTGGCTTGCTAGACTTGAAATATCAAGATGATGATAATGTCTGGATTTCGGGTGGTAGTTCGCGATTGCTGCACAGCACTGATGGCGGTAAGACTTGGGTGCGGGATCTGTCCGCCGCCAATGTCGGCGCAAATCTTTACAAAATCTACTTTTTCTCTAGCGATCGCGGTTTTGTATTGGGACAAAATGGCACATTACTCGCTTATTCTCCTGATTAAAAAGAATCTGGCTACGCCAGATTCTTTTTATTGATGGCGGCGCGATGCGCCGCCATTTTTGTCTTTTAGCGACCAAGAGCATGGAGATCATTGATGGCATCGGCGCATTGCTGGGTGTAAGCTTCTAAAGAAGCGCGATCGCTCCCATCAGGCGGCGGGATCAGCTTACCGATCCTGACCGTCACAGGTTGAAATAACTTGGGAAATCTTTTACCCTTGGGCAAAATTCGCTCTGTCCCCCACACACTGATTGGCAAAAATGGCGCTTGGGTTTTCACGGCAATCATCGCCGCTCCCAACTTAGGCTCAGTCACCCTGCCATCGAGAGTTCTAGTTCCTTGCAAAAAAATTCCCGTAGCCCAGCCCTCTTCAATCGAAGCGATCGCCGCCCGAATTGCGCCGCGATCGCCAGCCCCACGCTTAACTGGATAAGCCCCAAAAGCGGTAATCGCCTGACTTAAAACAGGTATTTTAAATAATTCTTCTTTAGCCATAAAAGCGACAGGGCGATCCATACAACTGCCCACAATTAGAGGGTCAAAGTCACTAGCATGGTTGCTAACCACGATCAGATTACCTTTGAGCGGTACATTTTCAGAACCATAAATCCGTTCTTGATAAAAGACATACAAAATGGGTCTGACTACAATCCACTTAAACATTTTGTATAAGAGATGATTGCCACCTTTTACATTTTTAGCTTTAAGTTTTTGAGCATTTACCATTGACTAATTTTCCAAAGATTTTATCTTCAACTAATATGAACTAATTTAGCGACATCGTTGCACTGCTCACAGTAATTCTTATCATGTAGTAGCAAATTAAGAATTACAGCGCTTTGCGCTTAATTAGAACCCAGAGAAATTTTTGAAAGCGGCGCGGAGCGCCGCTTTCAAAAATTTCTCTGTACTACTCAAAGCCTCAATAGACTGTAGCGTTGCACTTTTATAAAAATAGGCTGGAATGA
>MNZA01000115.1 GCA_001873375.1 Oscillatoriales cyanobacterium CG2_30_44_21 | reverse complement strand
GCGCGGAGCGCCGCCAGCCGATGCTTGGGTTTTATGTCCTAGGCAAACATTTTTTGCTATAACAATAATAATTTTTTACAGAACCTATGCGCTATCGTCGTTTTGGCAAAACTGAGATGAACTTGTCCGTGTTTTCTCTGGGGGCAATGCGCTATATGGCTTCAGCAGAAAATGCCCATCAAACCATCAATAAAGCCCTCGAAGTCGGCATCAATCACATCGAAACAGCTCAGGGCTATGGCAAAAGTGAAGAGTTTATCGGTAAAGCAATGCGAAATGGCTTGGGGAAGCAACGCGATCGCTTTTACCTAACCACCAAAATCTCACCTACCAAAGATGCAGACTCGATGCGCCGCCAGATCGAGCTTTCATTAAAAAGAATGAATGTGGATTACATCGACAACTTTGACATTCATGGCATTAATTTAAAAGAACATCTCGACCTCGTAACTAACCCCAAGGGCTGCATGAAAGCAGTGCGCGAAGCAATCGATCAGGGGCTAATTCGTCACGTGGGATTTTCCACCCATGCCCCTCTTGAGGTGATCATCGACACGATCAACACCGACTTATTTGAATCCATTAATTTACATTATTACTTCTTCAATCAACGCAATGCCCCTGCGGTGCAACTGGCTCACACCAAGGACATGGGCGTATTTATTATTTCCCCTTCCGACAAAGGCGGAATGCTATATCAACCTCCCGAAGAATTAGCCAGCGTTTGTTATCCATTCACGCCTCTATATATGGGCGATCGCTTTTTACTCAGCGATCCGCGGGTGCATACCCTCAGCCTCGGCGCAGCTAATCCTGATCAAGTCACCTCCCATCAAGACGCATGGGACAACATTGAGCCAATGTCTGAGCTAGAGCAAGCTGTTCTTGATTGTGTCAACCGCCGCTATAGCTTATTAGAAGGCGATTGCTGTTCTCAGTGTTACAAATGTTTACCCTGTCCCGAAAGCATTAATATTCCTGAAGCTCTGAGGCTGCGGAACTTAGCAGTTGCCTTCGATATGGTTGAGTTTGGCAAATATCGCTACAAGATGTTTGAGAATGCGGGGCATTGGTTCCCAGGGCGGAAAGCGATTAAATGTACTGATTGCGGCGACTGCTTGCCCAGATGTCCCGAAAATTTAGATATCCCCGAATTATTGCGCGACACCCACGATCGCCTAAATGGTCAGGAAGGTCGCAGGCTTTGGGAATAAGCGAGTGACGGCGCTTCGCGCCGTCACTCGCTTATTGGGTTTGCGTAAGAGTTTTGGTATGCTTTATCTCTGGACTATTCATAAACAGGTAAATCTCTATGGCTTCTAGTTATTCTTTTGATATTGTGAGCGACTTCGATCATCAAGAACTTGTCAATGCGATCGACCAAACTCGCCGCGAAATCATCAGCCGCTACGACTTAAAAAGCACCAACACGGAAGTGGAACTTGACAAGGAATTAATAACAATCAATACCAACAGTGAAATGACGCTGACATCAGTAGTAGATGTAATGCAGTCCAAGGCAATTAAGCGGAATTTATCTTTAAAAATCTTTGACTATGGCGAAATCGAGTCTGCAAGCGGCAACCGCGTAGTCCAGAAGATCAAACTAAAAAAGGGAATTGAACAAGAACAAGCAAAAAAACTTTCCAAAACCATTCGTGACAGCTTCCCAAAATCTCAAGCTTCTATTCAAGGTGATGCCTTGAGAGTAACTTCCAAGTCAAAGGATGAATTGCAAGAAATCATCCTACTTGTAAAATCGGAAGATTTTCCCCTCGCCCTACAGTTTACAAACTATCGTTAAATCCAAGCAAAGAAATGGCTACGCCATTTCTTTGTGGCTCAATAGGTGTTGCGGGGAAGTAAAGGAAGGAGAGAGTTCAGCATTTGTAAAGATGGAAAACGCGGAGACAAACACAATCATACTTACGCTGACTGTGATCGTCAGTTCATTGATCATTAAGTAGCTCAACATAATTAAAACCCAAAACCAAGAAGGTCGTTCCGCCCGCGTAGCGGGCGGAACGACCTCTGGTTTTAGATTTTAATTAAGCTCAGCCAATAATGCTTTGCGCTGAATTAAAACTTGAATAGCGTAAGGCATCTCTTTACACCGCCTCACGTTTAGAGTGACGATCGCCATATTTAGTTTTTGTTGCACCATCTATGAGATTCTGGTAAAAGAAACATCGGTTGCATAATTTGCAAAAAATGCTTATGAATTCGATTCGTGTTGTTCTGATTGAAGACCATGACCTGACCCGCATGGGCATGAAAATTGCCCTACAGCAGCAAGGAGAATTGGTCTTTGTGGGCGAAGCTGCTACAGGTTCCGAAGGTGTGTCTCTGGTAAATAGCCAGCATCCTGACGTGGCGATCGTGGATTTGGGCTTACCTGACATCGATGGTGTGGAAGTCACCCGCCAAATTAAAGCTGCTGCTAGTGAAGCAGGGCAAGCTACTAAGGTACTGATTCTCACCTTGACCGATAATCAAGAAACCGTGCTAGCCGCCTTTGCCGCAGGTGCAGATTCTTATTGCATCAAAGACATTAGTTCGGAAAACTTAGTGCAAGCGCTGAAGTTGACGGCTGAAGGTAACTCATGGATTGACCCCGCGATCGCTAGTATCGTATTACAACAGGTGCGCCGCCGCGAAGCCACTGTCGAGATTGATGCTGCGGAAGCAGACTACAAGCAAGTGCTACAGGCAACTCCCCTGACCGAACGCGAGTTAGAGGTTCTCTCTGAAATTGTCAATGGCAACAGCAATGCCGAAATCGCCACGAAGCTTTACATCACTGTCGGCACGGTCAAAACCCATGTCCGCAACATTCTCAATAAGCTCTGTGCTGATGATCGCACCCAAGCTGCGGTTCGCGCCCTCAGAGCAGGGCTAGTTAAGTAAAACAAAGGGGTAGCGCGAAGCGCTACCCCTTTGTTTTGAAATCGCGCTATGCTCAACCCCTAGTGAATATAGAGATGCTGTGATGGCAGAGAAATTAAGCAAGAAGCGCTATTCTCCACATTTATTTGATGTCACACAGGACATCATTGGCGCACTCCCTCTCAAGCTAGTGGAGCGATGGCTCAATAGTGAACAGACCGATCATGACGCGCTGCAACTGCTAAAAAATTATCGAGTTACAGGATATAGCGTATCTTCAGACTCGGTGGGCTTAACTAAGTTGACCCAGCAGAGGGACTTACTGGAGATTCTGACGATTATCGATCGCCCAAAAAGGATTATCTACGGCTACGGAAAGGCGATCGCGGGGCAAGGTGTGGGCATCTGGGCAGCAGATAACACGCAAATGTTTTATCCTGACAGCGTTGAAGCCGCGACATTAATCGCCGCCATGCTGACGATTCAGGATGAAGTCGCCAAAAGTTGCCAGATCAAAATTGGCTTGGCTGCTCACTATGGCAGCTTTTATGCGATCAGTGGCGGCTTGTATGGCGCAGAGGCGGAGGCGATCGAAGATGTTGCCGAAAATCGTACCTGTGGTGGCGAAATTTTAATCACTCAAGCTTTGCGCGATCGCCTTCCCAATGACCATAATTTTATTTTGGAACAGCGGCGTGACTTAATTGATGACTTTTCTGAGGAGGTAGGGAATATCTATCGGGTTTTGGATGGGGCAAGATTAGAGCAAACGGAACCTACAGGCGATCGCTATCCCATTCCCTATTCTGAAGAATTTTACAGCGATCTCTTAGCCCATGAAGATCAATCTTCCCATCTATCCCAAAGCTTAGCCTTGAAATATGTTCAACAAAAGGTCGTCGTCTTAGTTGAAAGTCAAGGTGAATTTGGTGATAAACATGAAGTTGCCATGTTTAATCAGTTATCTTTTACGGCACTGATGAAAGACATTGGGTTGCAATGTCTCGACCGTCTGGATCTGGAACCTAGTGCAGAAATTAAAGTAATTAATTCTTTAGGCATTTATGCAATTGACCAGCCTCTATTAGCTTTAGAATTTGCTCAATCCTTTCGTAAAGCCCTTGCAGAGCAGCAAATTACCTGTCGAATTGGAATCGATCAGGGTGATGTGTTGATATTTGCCCTAGCCTCTGGCACTAGGGACATCGCAGGAGCCGCCGTAAATATTGCCTCCAAAATGGCTCAGGATTGCGGTAAGTTGGATAAAATTTATCTGAGTGCTGGCTTAGCTGAACTGGCAGAAAATCACGGCTTTCAAGAATTTAGTACCTGTATTTCCGCAGTGGAGTTTAGAGCTTATGAAGGGTAAGTTGATTAGGGCGATTCTGATACTTTGCTTGCTGTGCTTTGAGTTATTGCCAATTAGTCATAGTTGGGCGGTTTCTATTGAATCAATTCCCAATCCACGGCGCAATAATGGAACTTGGGTCAGTGATGTCGCCAACATTCTGAGTGCAGAAACAGAACTACAACTCTCCACACTTGCGAACGATGCCATTCCGAAATTAGTCAAAAAAGCGATCGGCAACATATCCACTGTGTTCCCTATGTTTTAGAGTATGGCAGTTCTTTTTCTAGTGGCAGTAACTTTGGCGGCGATAATACAGCGCTTTGCGCTAACTTAAAACCCAGAGAAAGTTTTGAAAGGGTTGCTTCGCGCTCCAATAGACTGTAGTTATAGCGGAGGCTCAGGCAGTGATTGCTAATAGATTACAGTGCTTGGCACTGTAATCTATTCAGAGGATGTTTCGCCCACTACGCGGCGGAACATCCTCTGGGTATAATATTTAAAAGTAACCTGAAATATCTTATGTCGATCGCTTTTAGCAAATATCACGGATTGGGTAACGATTTTATCTTGATTGACAATCGCCATACTCCTGAGCCAATCATCTCTTCTGAGTTAGCCGTCAAATGGTGCGATCGCAATTTCGGCATTGGTGCTGATGGGGTCATCTTTCTATTAAGTGCTCCCACTAATGGATATCAAATGCGGATTTATAATTCCGATGGTTCAGAACCAGAAATGTGTGGAAATGGAATTCGTTGCTTAGCCAAGTTTATGCAGGATTTGGAGATTCCCACTGTTGAAGGTAAATATTCAATCCAAACAGGAGCAGGGCTGATCGTTCCTCAAATGGATGCTGATGGTCAGGTGACCGTGGATATGGGAACACCATTTTTGACTGCTGAGGAAATTCCTACAACCCTAAGAGATAGCCATCACAAAGTCATCGATGTCCCTTTGGAAGTTGGCGGCAAAACTTGGAATGTGACCGCCGTAAGCATGGGAAATCCCCACTGTATGATCTTTGTCGATGATGTAGAAAGCATTAATTTAGCTGAGATTGGAGTTCTCTTTGAACATCATCCTGTCTTCCCTAAACGAACGAATACAGAGTTTGTGGAAGTTGTTGATCGCAGCTATGTCAAGATGCGCGTTTGGGAAAGGGGCGCAGGTGCTACTTTAGCCTGTGGTACAGGCGCTTGCGCGACAGTAGTAGCTTGCGTTTTGAACGATCTTTGCGATCGCGCTTGCACGGTAAATCTGCCAGGGGGCAATCTGAAAATCAATTGGTTGCAGGAGAGCGATCGCATCTTGATGACGGGACCCGCCGAATTAGTATTTACGGGTAATGTCTGCATCGACTGAAAGGGCTGATTCGCTCGCAAAGCGAGCGAATCAGCCCTTCGAGTTCAGCTAGTAAAAGTTTTAGAAGTGTTGCTTTGCAACACTTCTAAAACTTTTATGGGTTGGGTTTTGAGCGCAAAGCGCTACACTGAGCAATAGTTATATCAAATACTGGGTAATGGATAGAGCATATTGGCTGGCTTGGTCACAGGTTCGCGGCATCGGTTCGGTAATGATCAAAAGGGTATACCAAGCCTTCGGCTCTATGTCAGAAGCTTGGAATGCCGCGCCTTCCGACTTGCAAGCCATAGAAGGTATCGGCGGACAAACTTTAGAATCAATTCGGCAAGCTCAGCGAGAAGTGGAACCTCTATCGCTTTTAGCAGTTCATGAGCATAGTAACCTTAACTTCTGGACTCCCAGCGATCGCGAATATCCGCAATTACTTTGGGAAATCCCCGATCCACCACCGTTGCTTTACTATCAAGGGCATCTTAGGCAATGGCATGAGCGCAATACAGTCGCGATCGTTGGTACGCGCCGCGCCACTCCCTACGGACGACGCTGGACAAAAAAGCTAGTTACGGCTCTAGCAGAACGCGGATTTACCGTAATCTCAGGCATGGCGGATGGTATTGACGGCGAAGCGCATCGCGCTTGCCTTGATGTCGGCGGTCAGACGATCGCCGTTGTAGGAACGGGTGTGGATCGAATTTATCCTCATAAACACAAGTCTCTTTACGATCAAATCGTAAACACAGGGTTAGTCGTCAGCGAATATCCACAAGGAACACCGCCTGACAAAAATCATTTCCCTGCCCGTAACCGCATCATCGCAGGACTAAGCCGTGTCACCTTAGTAATGGAAGCGCCCATGTCTTCGGGAGCCTTGATTACCGCCTATCAAGCCAATGAATATGGGCGAGATGTTTACGCTCTTCCCAATTCGTTAGATGTCAGTGAGGCAAAGGGATGCTTGAAACTTTTGGGGAAAGGCGCACAGGCGATTTTGGGTGTGGATGAGTTATTGGAAGCTTTAGGAATGTTGCCAAATCTGGACGCACCAAAGTTGGAATTTGATACCTCGACACTTCCTCAATTGCAGCAAAAGGTATTACAGGCAATCGGCTACGGCGATGCGATGGGCTTAGATGGAATTGTGGAGCAGGTGCAAGCGCCTTCGGGTGAAGTAATGGCAGCTTTGACGCATCTGGAGATTATGGGGGCGATCGCCTCCTGTGCAGGAATGCGATATCAAAGGTGTTGAAAGCAATGGCGGTGCAATGCGCCGCCATTGCTTTACTTGGGATGGGATGTTGGCTAGTGAAAATTAAGAAATATGAGTTGGACGATAAATTGGGAGCAACGAGTTACAGAAATCAAAAAAAGTTGTAACTTGCCATCTGAATTAAGCACTTTAGCAAAACAGAATATTGGTATTACGAGATGTTCGATTAATGGCGAAAACTTTGAGTTATTTGCTGTTAGTGGGAAAAAAGATATTTGCAAAGGTGCGGTTGGATTACCTAAGAACCCAATATTTAAACTTTTAGACCCACCACCTAGACACTACAGGGGGTATGACAGCGAATATAAACTTTTAGAAGAGATCGCCTCAAGGTATACACAAAACAAAAACGTACAAGGTAAGATCGAGTTATTCACGGAACGTCCACCATGTCTTTCGTGTCAAAATATCATCGGACAGTTTAGGCAATCTTTTCCAAATATTGAGTTAAACGTTTACAGTAGGCAAGGTTAGAGTCATGCTAGGTAATTTTGAAGAACTACCTTTTCTGATTAAACAAGTATTTGTTAGTAATAAGACTAAATCATGTTCTTTGGACGAAATAGCCGAACTTGAAAAGCAATGTGGTTTTAACCTTCCAAATATTTATCGTTTGGTGTTGTTAGAAATGGGACATGGGGCTGGTGATTTTTGGGCAGGTGAAGACTGCTTTTATGATTGTTTACCTCTAGTACAAACATGGGCAAAAGAACTTTTATTGGAAGATAATTTTCCCATATCTTTGCCTGATGATGCTTTTGTATTCTTTATGCATCAAGGTTATCAATTTGATTTTTTTAGATTTTCTGAAGGCGATAATCCTCCTGTTTATTCTTATTTAGAAGGACAATCAGAAATAGGATTTATTAAAACCTATGAAAAATTTACCGACTTTTTATGTGCAGAAGTGGAGTATTTTAACAAGCATTCAACGCAGCTTTTAGCTGCTTAAATTTACAGATTGCTCAAACCCCAGAGAATTTTTTAAGAGGACAGCTAAGCTGTCCTCTTAAAAAATTCTCTGGGGTTTGATGGCGGCGCATCGCGCCACCATTTCTGCTACTTAATAAACTTCTTTAATGTTTCCAGACTCATAGTGTACGGTGGATAGCGCCATTGCAAGTCGAAGCGGAAAGAATTTCTCAACACGCTCTTGCGATGAGTAAATACATCAAAACTTGCCTTGCCGTGATAGCTGCCCATGCCACTATTACCAACCCCACCAAAGGGAAGTTCAGGATTACCTAAGTGCATAATTGTGTCATTCACACAGCCGCCGCCAAAGGGAACCTCTTGTAGAATTTGATCTTGATTCTGTTTATTCTTAGAGAAGATGTAGAGGGCGAGGGGCTTGGGCTGGGCGTTTACAAAAGCGATCGCTTCGCTAAGTTGGTCATATTCCAAAATCGGTAAAATAGGTCCAAAGATTTCATCAGCCATGATTTTAGAATTTGGAGAAACTTGATCGATTAAGGTCGGCGCAATGAATTTATCATCGCGATCGCTTTGACCACCGACTAAAATCCGCCCTTCCCCGAGCAGTCCCGCAAGGCGATCAAACTGTCTCTCATTGACAATTCTGCCCAAATCTGGACTCTGTTGTGGGTTCTCGCCAAAGAAAGTTTTCAGGCAAGCGATTATCTGTTCAATCAAATCAGATTTAACTTCTCTCTGAACTAACAAATAATCAGGAGCCACACAAGTTTGTCCAGAATTGTAGAACTTACCCCAGATAATCCGTTTGGCGGCGATCTCTAAATTACAGTCCGAGTCAACAATGCAAGGGCTTTTGCCTCCCAATTCCAGCGTGACAGGCGTAAGGTGCTTAGCAGCAGCTTCCATCACAATCTTACCGATCGCAGTTCCACCTGTAAAAAAGATATGGTCAAACTTCTCAGCAAGTAGAGCTTGATTGGTATCAATTCCCCCTTCAATCGCGGTGATAAGGCTAGGATCGAAGTTATTGTTAATCAAGGTGGC
Source organism: Oscillatoriales cyanobacterium CG2_30_44_21 (assembly GCA_001873375.1). Lineage (GTDB taxonomy): Bacteria > Cyanobacteriota > Cyanobacteriia > Pseudanabaenales > Pseudanabaenaceae > Pseudanabaena. The sequence continues at coordinate 11,480 of MNZA01000115.1, read as the reverse complement.
GATCGCCTTGGAAGTATGGGGCGTATGTTCGGAAGGCTTGACAATAGCGCAATTTCCCGCCGCGATCGCCCCAGCCAGAGGTTGCATGGTTAGCACAAAAGGATAGTTCCAAGGTGCAACAATCAGCACCACGCCCAAAGGCTCTGCATAAATATAACTGGAACTAGGAAATAGATTGATGGGAGTACTAACTTTTTGGGGCTTCATCCAATTTTTGAGATTTTTGATCAAATATTTAATCTCCGAAATCGTTCCCAATAGCTCGCTCCCAAAGCCCTCGATCGCAGGTTTCCGCAGGTCAGCACGGAGTGCATCCAAAATTAATTGATCATTATCTTTGATCAAAGATAAAAGTTTGTTCAGTTGAGTAATGCGATAGTCGTATTCTTTAGTTTTACCTGTGGCAAAAAATGCTCTCTGTTTGGCAATTATCGTCTGGATGTCGTTACTGGTAGCTGGGATTGTGACCATATTTTTTATAAACTTTTACAATTTTGAGCAGTACAGAAAACTTTGAATTGAAGCAAAGCCCATTATGGGTTTTTAAACAAAGAAATGACGTAGCCACTTCTTTGTTTGGTATAAAAAGGCTGGCTATGCCAGTCTTTTTAAAGTTTTTTAGGCAATAAATAGCTGGGCTTAATTAAAACCTAAAACCAGAGGTTGTTCCGCTCGCGCAGCGAGCGGAACAACCTTTTTGGTCTTTAGTTTACTTATGCCTAGCTACTTAGTACAGAGAGATTTTTGAAATCGCGGCGAAGCCGCGATTTCAAAAATCTCTCTGGGTTTTAATTAAGCACTGTATCTGTAATAATTCTAAGCCATATCAAATATTTGTGATTACCGTAAATCTATGGCAATTTTTGGTGGCATCCTCATCGTGATTGGAATTGTGCTGTTTTTTGTTTACAGGAACTACAGCACCAAGCTTAAAAGTATTCGCCTAGCGACCGCATCAACTACAGCCGAGTTAAACAATATTGCTAATGAAATCGCAGGAGAAATTGGCGGCGGTAATCTTCGCGAATATGTGAAAGTGCGCGGTTTAATTCGATGCGATCGCCCCATAATTTCGGAACTAACTCAAGCACCTTGCGTACATTATCAAATGAGCGTAGTCAGAGAATATGAAGAACAAAAAAGAGAAACTGAAAGCGATGGGAAGACCGTCACTAAAACAGTGCGTGGTTCTGAGAATATTTCCAGCAATAGCCAATCAGTTCCATTTATGTTGCAAGACTGCACTGGAGAAGTTATGGTCAATCCAGATGGAGGTAATATCGAGACAGTGTCAGTTCTCAATGAATTTCGTCGGGAAAACTCTGGCGGTTCCATCTCTTTTGGCGGATTCACCTTGAATGTTTCATCAGATTTTGGTGGCAGACGCACTCTAGGTTATCGTTATACCGAGTCAATCTTGCCTTGCGATCGCGAAGTACTGGTCATCGGTACTGCTGCCGACAATCGCAATCAAGTCACCATTTGCAAGCCAATTCAATCCGATAAGAAGTTCATTATTTCCCTCAAAAGCGAAGAAGAACTCGCCAAGTCAACATCAAATGCTGCTCAAGGTTTCTTTTACGGCGCGATCGCCTGTTCAGTTATTGGCATAGTTTTATTAGTTATTGGCTTATTATCCAAAAAATAAATAGAACAATGGCAAAATTCATGGCGCTATTATTCTGTTTATCGGCACAGCACTTTAAGAAAGGAAATTTTTGCCTCTTTATGAAGCTGCTCCTTTCCCAGCCTAGAATTGGCAGTGACACCGCCAATTCTAGGCTGGGAAAGGAGTATCATGCTAACCAAGGCATCAATCAAAGAAATTTGCCCAACGGGGCAATGATGTTTTGGTTTATTTCTAAAATTCTGGAGACGTAAACTATGCAATTAGAGGATTACTTTGTCTTTCTCGCTATCAATGACATTCGCCTAAAAGATACACGAATTGGTATTGAAACAGTTTTATATGACTACATTTACCGTAGTCGAACATCTGAAGAAATTGCCAAAACTTACCTATCACTAAGCTTAGAGCAGGTTTACGCCACTGTTCTCTATTATCTTCACAACAAACAAAAAATCGGTGAGTATCTCACTGATTAGTTAGAGTGGGGACACAAAATGCGAGAAGAGCAAAAGCTTAATTCATCGCCGACTTCTGCGAAATTACGTCAACTTCGAGCCGAAAGACTAACATCAGGAAAATCCTATGCAAATCAAGTATTTGATGGATGAAAATCTTGCTCCAATTTATCAAATACAGCTACAACGGAAAGAACCCAATCTAGTAGTCTGGGCAATTGGCGATCCCAATACACCACCGAAAGGTACTTTAGATCCAGATATTCTGATTTGGTGTAAAAAGTACGACTTTATTCTTGTAACGAATAATCGAAGTGCTATGCCTGTTCATCTAATCGATCATCTCGCTCAAGGGCAGCATATTTCTGGGATTTTCCAAAGCAATCTCAGTATGAGCTTGGGTGAAACTATATTAGCCTGTTTTTAGCCAAGATTTGGCATTAAAAAATGATTGGCTTCGTTGATGATTATGGAGAAGTCATTGGCGATCGCAAAACCAGTGCGAAGCGCCCATCACTAGCTTTTTCAGGTTTAAGTCAGCGCAGAGAGTTGTAGTTTTGATTTACAATCAAAATCCTATGAATTCAGCAACTAAGTCCGCACCAAATATTAATTTCATCGAAGTTCCCGCCGATTTCACTGCACCTGAACGTATTGATCGCTTTCTGGCTGGACAACTCAGCGATTTGTCGCGATCGCGTATCCAGTCTTTAATTGAAGAAGGTCATGTTACCGTTAATGCGATTCTCTGTAGTAACAAAAAAGATCTGATCAAAGCAGGCGATCGCCTTGAAATAGTTACTCCTGAATCTGTTCCCTTCGATCTGGTTGCCCAGAATATTCCCTTAGATGTGATCTATGAAGATGAACATCTGATCGTAATTAATAAACCTGCGGGATTAGTCGTGCATCCTGCGGCTGGACATAGTGACGGCACATTGGTAAATGCCTTGTTAGCCCACTGCAAAGAGCTTTCAGGCATAAATGGAACCCAAAGACCTGGAATTGTGCATCGGTTGGACAAAGATACTAGCGGTGTGATCGTAGTCGCCAAAAATGATCGCGCCCATCAAGATTTGCAAGCCCAGATTCAAGCCAAAACGGCGAAGCGGGAATACTTGGGAATTGTGCGCGGCGTTCCTAAAAGTGAATCTGGCACAATTGAAGCGGCGATCGCGCGTCATAAAAGCGATCGCAAAAAAATGGCAGTGATCGAATCTGGTCGTCGCGCTGTCACCCATTGGCAAGTTCAAGAACGCCTCGGCAATTACACTCTCGTCAAATTTGATCTTGGCACAGGGCGCACTCACCAGATTCGGGTTCATGCCGCCTACATGGGTTGGGCGATCGCAGGCGATCCGCTCTATGGACATCCCAGTAAAGAAACTGCTCCCTATCTCTCGGGGCAAGCTCTCCACGCATGGCGGCTCACCTTTACCCATCCAGTTTCTCAGCAAATAATTGAAAATACTGCACCATTACCCGAAAACCTCGAGAAGCTATTAGTTGCCTTACGGCGCAAGGTAACAAAATATAAACAACAAAATATAAACAACAAAATATAAACATTGAGGTCGAGATATAATCATCACAAAGTTGAGAGGCTAACCACTGATGGTACTTGCAACAACCAAGCGCTATACCGTAGATGAATATCTGGAGCTAGAAGCAAAATCTGAATTTAAAAGTGAGTTTGTGGACGGAGAGATTATTCCGATGGCAGGAGCAACCGCAAATCATAATATTTTGACGGCTAAGTTTTTGGCGCGGATTTTGTTAGCCTTAGAGGACTTAAATTACTCAGTCTTTATGAGTGATATGCGCCTATGGATGCCTGACCATAAGCGTTATACCTATCCTGATGTGATGGTGGTTGAGGGGAAGTCTATTTTCACAGATGAAAAACAAACTGCAATCACTAATCCATTAGTGATTGTCGAAATTTTATCTAACTCTACACAAACATATGATCGCGCAGATAAGTTTAAGCGATACCGTTCGCTTCCATCATTTAAAGAATATATTTTGATTTATCAAAATAGCTTTTGTGTAGAGCAGTATACCAAGCAAGAAGATCGTAAGTGGATCTTAACTGAGTATTCAGGAGAAAACGCTGTTCTTAAACTTGAATATGTCAGATTCGAGATTAGTTTAAGGGACTTATATAAGCGAGTTACTTTTGAGAATTAACTTTACTAGTAGAGATTTTGGGGTTTAATTACTCACTGGGAAGGGAGTAATTGGTATTAAGGGGTAAGCGCGAAGCGACTCAAAGCGATAGCGCCAGTTGATAAACTTGGCGGCGCGGTAAATCGGCAAGCTCAGCAAGTTGGCGGCTTGCCTCCGATCGCGAAACTCCTGAATCAATTAGACCTTGTAATTCTTTAATCACCACATCCTCCGTCCACATAGGCTTTGCAGTCGGCACAGCTCCTTCTAAAACCAACGTAAATTCTCCCTTGGGTGGATGGGTCGTGAAATAGGCGATCGCCTCGCTCAATGCACCTCGCCAAAATTCTTCATGAAGTTTCGTTAATTCCCTCGCGATCGCGATACAGCGATCTTGACCTAATGTTTCCGCTAGGTCTGAAAGGGTGCGTAACAACCGATGTGGCGCTTCATAGAGGATCATTGTCCTGATTTCTGTCCGCAAGATATCAAGGCGATCGCGGCGTTCTTTTTTATCAGTTGGCAAAAAACCATCAAAGCCGAAGTGCTGCGTATCAAAACCCGAAGCGGTGAGCGCCGCAATCCCTGCGGTAACGACAGGAATCGGTACAATCGTTAGTCCTGCCGCAATGCATCCCTGCACTAATTCCACCCCTGGATCAGAAATAGCGGGCATACCTGCATCAGTAACTAAGGCGATCGCCATTCCCTGCTGTAACTTTTCCACTAATTCAGGGACACGCCGATGGGCATTATGTTCGTGATAGCTAATCTGCGGAGTATCGATACCAAAGTGATGTAATAACTTGCCCGTGTGCCTAGTATCTTCGGCGGCGATTAAATCTACTTTTTTTAAAGTGGCGATCGCCCGAAAGGTCATATCTTCCAAATTACCGATCGGCGTTCCCACCAAATACAGAATCCCAGCATTACTCATCAACTAACGCCATTGCTTATTTTCTAAATCGCGCATCTGTCTTTCAAGGCGATCAATTCGTCCGCGCAATTCGTCCATTTCATTTTGACGCGGCACACCCAAGTCCTGCATCACATTCCGAATTTGGCGCTGAATTAATGTCTCTAGGTTTCCTTGCTCAGACTTGAGGCGGTTGGCAATATCGTTCAGAATTTCGGAAGCTTGCTCAGGATCGACCTTGCCATCCTTAACCCAATCTTCACTTGCTTCCTTAATTTTTTCCAGCACTATCGAAGTCGTGCCAACTCCAAGCATAAGTAACTGCTTGAGTAAATTATTGCTATCCATAAAACACCAGCGATCCCTAGAGTCACCCTATTATACCAATTCACAAAACCCAAAGAAGATGATTTGCCCTCTTCGCGGGCAAATCATCTTCTTTGGGTTTTAATTTTTGTTTCCCTCCCACCCAAGAAATAGCGGTGCGGCGCTTCGTGCCGCACCGCTATTTCTTTATCAGCGCAAAGCGCTGTAAATCACTTATAGTTAGCAAGGTTGAACTTTCATCTTAAAGAAGCTTTCAGGTAAATTTATTTATGATCCGTGTCGTAATCGAAACCGCTAAAGGAACTATGCGTGCTGAGTTGGACGATCAACACGCACCCATTACTGTCAAAAACTTTGTTGATCTCGCCAAGCACGGGTTCTATGACGGTTTGACTTTTCACCGCGTTGAACCAGGATTTGTGATCCAAGGCGGCGATCCCCTTGGCAATGGAACTGGTGGATCAGGCGATCGCATTAAGTTAGAAATATTTGCCGAAGGCGATAATGCCGCCACCGTTGGTCAAGTTTTGGCAGGTGGCAAGAAGCCAGTGATCAAACACAATAAAGCAGGTGTTTTCTCAATGGCGCGTACTAACGATCCCAATAGTGCGACTAGCCAATTTTTCATCACCCTTGGGGATGCTTCATTTTTAGATGGTCAATATGCGGCTTTTGGCTCCACTGCCGATACAGAAGTCGCTCAAGCAATCCGTCGTGGCGACAAAATTATTTCGATCAAAGTTGAAGAATAAAAATTTGTTAATTGAAAGCTCTTTCAATTAACTACGCCAAAATATCTTAAAACCCACAATCCACTGTAGGGTCAATTCATGAATTACCCCTACAGTGAATAATTTCTAAAAAAAAGAGGTTGTCAGAGCCTTAGGCTCTGACAACCTCTTTTTTTAGCTAACTAAGCTTTGAACTGTGGACTGAAGGTCAGCTAGCAATTGCGAAGAACTATTTCCATTGGACATATTCCCCAACTCTTGCGTGGCAGCCTCTAGCTGCGGTCTTAATGTATCCACAATGTCTTGCACAGGTCGCAAAAGTTGCTCTTGCGCCGTAATTTGTCCTAGCAATTCGGCTACTACTTTGATCCGATCCTGTTGCTGCGTTTCGGCAGCACGGATCGCTTGCTCTTGTTGCAAATGCTCTTGGGTTTGCTTGGAAAGCATTTCCTGTTGCTGTTGCGTGTAATTTCTCACCGCTTCAATTTGCCCCTCCATTTTTCGCAAGTCTTGTTCTTGACGATTCTTTTGGGCTTCTATTTGTGAGAGTAGGGGCATCAAGCTCTGCACAGGGTTTGACTCCACGGCAATCCCCTTACGGCGATCTAGCACAGCTTTCTGCTGATTTAAAAGTGATTGCCGCTCTTGCATACCGCGCCGCATTCCTGAGACGCTCTCTTCCAATAATTTATATTGTTCTTCAGCAAACTCTTTGTTACTCTCTAGCTCGATTCGAGTAAATTGGTCAGCCGTCTCGATTTGACTTTGAAAATCGGCAATTTCACCTTCTAGCCCTGCGAGTTCATCTTCCTGAGCGCCAATATAGTTTGATAATTTATCAAAATCAGCCTGAAGAGCTTTAATCGTGGACTCTAGCTCCTCAATTGACATCGATTTTAAACGCTCTTCTTCTTCAGGACTCAGGACTTCCATACTTCCAGGACCACCAAAGGACTCGATCGCATTGACGGTTTGCTCATATAGCTCCACTTGAGCATTGAGTTGCACCTTAGACATCGCCATATTATTTTCTTGCAGCTTTAAAATTCCTCTTTGGGCTTTCAATTCTGCTTGAGCATCAGCAAGGGCGACTTGAGTTTGTGACCATTGATTTTTGCGAGCCGTTAGCTCCTCAGTGGACTTATTTAAAGCCGCTTTTTGTTTTTCGGCTTCACCTTTTAACCGATCTAGGTTTTGCCAAAAATTGGTGAGTACTTCTTGTCGCTTACTGATGATGTCAAGTGACGTATTGATGCGATCGCGTAGTGAATCAGGATTTGTAAAGCTAGATGATAGTTGGTTGATCAGCGACTTGATCTGGTCGGCTTGCTCAGTAGTTAGCGCCGCCGCTTTTGCCTCAAACTTGCCGCGCTCTGATTCGATGGTTTGGCGAAGCTGCTCAATTTCCTGACGCTCTTGAGCAAATTTTGACTCAAGCTCCTCGATTTCTTGTTTTCTACTATCGATATGGTCTAGCTCTAATTCTTTCTGCTCTAGCTCCTGCTCGCGGCGATGTAGCTCTTGACTCTGAAAATTAAGTGACTGCTTCCATTGCTCGACCTCTTCTTCGGCTGACTTATATTTATCTTGCGATCGCGAATAAGCTTGCAAAATATTGACAATTTTCTTCGAGGCATCTTGAATATTTTGAACTTGATTGCTGCCTGTAATCTCCGCAATCACCATTTGACCGTCTTTTAAGTCCTTAGCTTGTCCTGCGTCTTGGATCGATAAAACCTGTTCATTTGCAATTGGCTGCCAAACGTTTTCGCCCGCATTACGCGCTAACAGTCGGACAGACGAGTTCCCACCTAGCCCAAAGGCTGCTTGAGTTTTTTGAAGTTCCGCTAAGTACTGCACGCTGAATATACTCCTCTATTTTGCTGATGCTAACTTTCAGATTGACATGACGAAAGCGCAAAAACCCGTCACTGAAAATACAAAATAGTCTAGATCATAATCACATAGTACCGAATTGCCAAAGCATTTTGGAGATATGTTTGCAGAAAGTTTATTGTTTAATGTTTTTAGGATCAAGAGCATCGCGCAAACTATCTCCTAGGAGATTGAATGATAGCACTGTCAACACAATCGCTAAAGCAGGAAACCAAACTAGCCAAGGCTGTAAAATTAGGATCGAGGCATTGGTTGAGAGCGACAGCATATTACCCCAAGAAGGGTCAGGTGGCTGAATGCCTAGCCCAACGAGGCTCAAGACGGCTTCGGTCACAATAAATCGGGGGATGTCAAGGGTTGCGGAAATAATAATAAAAGTAACTGTCTGGGGCAAAATGTGATGGGTAATAATTCGCAAAGGGCTTGCTCCCGAAGCGCGTGCCGACATCACAAAAGGCTGTTCTTTGATCGATAGGACTTGTCCGCGAATGATGCGAGCTAAGCCTGCCCATGACACAAAGGAAATAATCGCAATTATGAGGGCAAATCTTTGAGTGTTGCTGATCTGCGGCGGCAAGATCGCGGCTAGGGCAATTAGTAAATAAATTGAAGGCACGGACATGAGAACTTCCACGAAGCGCATTAAGACTAGGTCTAGCCAGCCGCCCACATAGCCTGAAATTCCACCAACTAGGCAACCAATCGTGTAAGAAATTGATGTGCCGATGATCCCAATTAGGAGGCTGATTCTGCCGCCATGCAATAGCCTTGTCAGTTGATCTCGCCCTTGTTCGTCTGTACCCAACAGATTAAAGCGCCCTTCTCCGTTGGTACTAAACAATTTTCCATTGCGGAAAAGCTGAATGTTAGATGGCTTGCTGTAGTCAATAATCAAATCGCGATCGCCTGTATCAAGATCGACTTTGCCCTGTGTAGTGGGGTAGACATGAGCGCCAATAAACTGCCCTTGTTGATCTCGCCAATGTATTTGAGTGGGCGGCAACAAAGAACCATTCGGAGCTGACTCATTAACGCCATAAGGGGTGATCAAGTCGGCGAGTAAAGCCGATGTATAAAAGATCGTTAAAATTACAATCCCAATCCAAGCAAGGGGATTGGCTCTTAATCTTTTCCACCAAGTCATTAGGAACCTTTTAGTGCTTTGAAGAAATTTTTGCGGTAATTACCATTCATGGCAAACAGTACTGGCCATAGCAGCGCTAGTCCAATTTGATTTCCTGAAAAGTCAGTACGGCGAAATCCTTGCAAAAACTTAACCACACCAAAAATGTAAGCAACTAGGATCAGAATTCCAATTATTTGTGGCATATACAATTTTTTTCTTGACTAATTATCTAATTTAACATCAAAAACTCCAGCCCATTCACGCCAGAGCCGATCGCCTAACTGCTCACCTCTAGTCAGGATCGCATAGAAAAATTTATCGGTATTACCAAGTTCACCTAGGTAAGCGGCGGCGATTGCTCCTGCTTGCATTAGTACTTGAGTATGGGCTTGGTGATTTTCTGGCTCAGCAAATCTTGTTAGCCGATGGTGCTGATGGGCGCGTTCTGAGACAATTTGCCAACTATGAGGAGTGCTTAAAAAGTAGTACAAGCTGCTGTAAATCCCGCCAGACAAGCTCTGCTTACCCTGATGCGCGGTAATTGTGCTAATCCCCTGATCGACATATTTTTGGGTTGATCGTAATTTAGCTAAACATTCGGCTTGAAATTGGGGATCAGCGCTTAGCGATCGCCTTTTCTCGAAGTCGTAGCAGATCTGGCTAATAAAGCTTTTGGGCTTCAGTTCATGGCGGTAGGCAAGGGCGATCGCGTAGGCTAGCACCATTTCCTGAATATCGATATGGCTTTGGGACTGCAAATCCAGTAGTCTTGTGCGGACTTGTTGTAAGTCCTGATGCCAATACGCACCAATTGCGATCGCCACGACAGTTGTTTCTAGGTCATCGGCTAGTTGTAAATTATTGAGCGAGTCTGTAAATACGATTTTGGTTAGTTCCTCTAAGCGATCGGTAAAGTCGGTGGGAATGCTCAGCAGCAGACTTGTCCAAATAGCTCGAAATCGACTTTGGAGAGATGTTTGAGTTGGCAACATAGTTTTTCTTTAACGTAGTATGCAAGAGACTTTTTACGGCGCTTCGCGCTCAAACCCAAACCAAAGATAATTTTGAAAGCGTTGCTTCGCAACGCTTTCAAAAATTCCTGTAATGCGGCTTTGCCGCATTACAGGAATTTAAGGAGATGGGATCAGCGCTAAGCGCTGAAAAATAAATAAATAACTATGGAAATTATGCCTATCAACAGGGCAGCATAGACAAGCACTCGCATCCAGATCGCTAAAAACAAACCTAGCAAATTCCAAAAAGTGGCTCTAGCTGTGCCATTCCATGCAGGCTGAAATCTGGCAATTTGGCTTTTTTCGTAGCTTCCAATTTGATTTAACGCTAAAACTCGATAATGTAATCGTCCAAAGGGATGCAGTAGTTTGAACTGTTGATAACGGTGGTGATCTGTGCGCCAACGATTGCGAAGATTTTTTGCCTTGCCCACGTACAGCACGATCCAGAGAGCCGTAATGTAGTACACGCCAGCAGTTGCAGGTAATTCTTTTAATCTCTCAACAGTTGTAGATGGAAGCCAAAAAATACGAAGCCATTCATTCATAGGTAATTTGCTATCCTACAAAGCCTATTCCAAGGTATTTAATTACTTTTGCGTCATCATAGGGATATCTGGGCTATAAATAAACTGTTTGGCTCAAGTAATCTGAATCATTTAACTGGGTTTTCCTAATATGTCAGACTTTAATCGCGGCATCATGAAATTTGAAAATGCTGATAGCCCCGTATCAATTGTTCTCTCAAGTGTTGTCATCTTAAGTGCGATTGGTTTTCTTCTGTGGTGGGGTTTTCAATCCGCCTACGTCTAAATGTTTTTTTAAATATCTGTGGCGCACGATTCGCGTGCGCCACAGCTTTGGAGATACTCTCCTTAAAAAGCGGTTATCTGGTCTGAACAGTAGTTGCTATTTCCACTAAGCTGAAGATAGTCAAAAATTAATATTTGAATTAGGCTCAATAGGTGTTTCGGGGAGGTAAAGAAAGGAGAGAGTCCAACAAAGCACTCAGCAGAGCTTTTCCCCTCCTCTTGGCATTATGAACAAACTCAAAGAAGCCCAAATACAAAGGTAACTTTTCTTGAGAAATACCACGATGAGGACGTAACCAAGAGCGCAAAAGCGACCAAAAGCCTTCCATGGTATTGACATGAACTTCACAGAAATCATCACCATCTTCATCTCTAGCATATTCTCCCGCACCATGACAAACAGTT
>MNZA01000203.1 GCA_001873375.1 Oscillatoriales cyanobacterium CG2_30_44_21 | reverse complement strand
CGCCGCTTTGCGGCGCTTTATAATTTTAACTATGCAAAAGCCTATTTACCTTGATTGTCATGCGACTACACCCGTTGATGAAAGGGTGTTACAAGCAATGCTGCCTTACTTTCGGGAAGCCTTTGGCAATCCTGCCAGTACAGGGCATTTTTACGGATGGGAAACCGAGTCAGCAGTTAAATTGGCGCGTGAGGCGATCGCCAATAGCATCAAGGCAACCCCTGAAGAAATTGTATTTACTAGCGGCGCAACGGAAGCTGATAACCTCGCCATCAAGGGAGTTGCTGAAGCCTATCACCAACGCGGCAGACATATCATTACCTTACAAACTGAACATAGCGCCGTCCTTGATCCCTGTGTTTATTTGCAATCTTTAGGATTTGAAGTTACCTATTTATCTGTGCAGAAAGACGGCTTAGTCAACTTAGAAGAATTTGCGAGGGCGTTTCGTAATGACACGATTTTAGTCTCGATCATGGCAGCGAATAATGAGATTGGGGTGATCCAACCAATCAAGGCAATTGGGCAAATCTGCCGCGATCGCCAAGTTTTATTTCATACCGATGCGGCTCAGGCGATCGGCAAGATTTCCTTAGATGTGGTGGCGATGCACATAGATCTGATGTCGCTCACAGCCCACAAGATTTACGGCGCTAAGGGAATTGGGGCTTTGTATGTCCGTCGCCGCCATCCGAGGGTAAATCTAGCACCGCAGCTACATGGCGGAGGACAGGAACGGGGTAGACGTTCTGGCACTTTGTATACACCGCAAATTGTAGGATTTGCCAAAGCTCTAGAGATTGCGATCGCCAATCAAGCATCAGAACAGCAAGAGTCGTTGCGATTGCGTGAGCATCTTTGGCAAAGACTGCAAGAACTGGATCAGGTGATTTTAAACGGACATCCCACCCAGAGACTGGCTGGCAACCTCAATGTGAGTTTCCCAAATATCAAGGGCAATGCCCTGATGCTAGCCCTAAATCCAGTCGTGGCAGTTTCATCAGGTTCAGCTTGCAGTTCTGCGAAAACGGCTCCGTCCCATGTACTTACTGCCTTGGGACTTTCGCCTGAACTTGCCTATGCCTCAGTGAGGTTTGGCATTGGGCGCTTTAATACAATGGAGCAGATCGAAACCATCGCCGATCATGTGATTGCTTCAGTGCGATCGCTAAAAAACCAGCAAGGCTAATTTGCCCGCAAAGCGGGCAATCAAAAAATAGTGTGGCGGCGCACCGCGCCGCCGTTACACTATACTAAAAAATATCTATTTTTAATATTTGTTCTATGTCTTTAAACAAAGTGAATCTAGTTGGACGCTCAGGACGAGATCCTGAAGTCAAATATTTTGAGTCGGGATCAGTAGTTTGTAAGTTTACAGTTGCTGTTAACCGTAGCTCCAGCAATCGTGATGAACCGCCCGACTGGTTTGATGTAGAAGCTTGGGGTAAAACTGCAGAAATTGCCGCAAATTACGTTAAAAAAGGTAGCTTAGTTGGTGTCTCTGGTTCACTAAAGTTTGATCGCTGGACTGATCGCACTTCAGGTGATGAACGACAAAAATCCGTTATTTTAATTGACCGACTAGATTTACTCACCTCTCGCAAAGACAGTGAAGCCGCTAGCAGTAGTGGCGGTTATGATGACGATTTTTAGATAAGAAGCCATAAAAAAGGGAGCATTTGCTCCCTTTTTTTATGGCTATTACTCTGGGGGGATACGGTTTTCCGACTCGAAGTTTGTTAATCACATCAGTAAGAATAGAACAAGCTAATTTGATAAGTAGCTCAGTTTAATTAAAACCTAAAACCAGAGGTTGTTCCGCCCGCGCAGCGGGCGGAACAACCTCTGGTTTTTAGCTCACTTATGCCTAACTACTTAGTTAGCCACTCAATTTTAGCTTTTGATATTGCAAACTATTAAGTGATCAATCATGTTTAATCTTGGTGAACTTGACTCAAACAACAATCTTTTACTTGAATACCTCAAAAAACAGTCCCCTGACACCCTAGCAACCGTCGCCCAATCGGTTAGTCCAGAAGCTCAGCAAATTATTAATCAAAATATTCAAAATCTGATCGGGATTCTGCCATCGCAGCATTTCAACGTCAGCATCACCACCGATCGCGAAAATTTAGCTGGTTTAATCGGCTCAGCGATGATGACGGGGTACTTCATTCGCCAAATGGAGACGAGGATGCAGCTAGATCATTCTCTAACAGTTAGCAGCACTGAAGCATAAAAAGAATAATGGCGGCGCAATGCGCCGCCATTATTCTTTTTATGCCTGATTTTCAACTACCGAATCATTCCGTTTAGATTTTCTGGTTTTGGGCTTGTCTGGTTTTGGGGAATGTCCATGAAAACGAATACCCAAAAATAGATCATATAAAAATCCCGCCAAGTCGGGCATTTTCAATAAGCCTAGAGTCTGTGGTGAACCATTCGCGTCTAACAAAGGCTTCATCTGGTAATAAGCTTTTTCGTAATAGTACCAAGGCACATTTGGCCAAAGATGATGAATCAAATGATAGTTCTGACCTAGCAGCAGAATGTTGAGCAGTTTACTAGGATAAACTCTGGCATTCTTCCAGCGCGATCGCTCGACAAAAGGACGGTGGGGTAGATAGTCAAAAAACAAGCCCAACATCAGTCCCATCACGGCGGCAGGGACAAACCAATAGTTGAGCATATATTCCAAAAATCCCCAGTAATAGCCAACGATAATCGTTGCCACCACAATCAAGCGACTAATCGCCCACTCCAATAGCTCATACTTGCGCCAGAGACGACGTTGAAAGAAGAAAATTTCATGGTAAAAGAAGCGAGCCGCAATTAACCACAAAGGACCACCAGTAGAAACATAATGATCGGGATCGTCATCTTCGTCATTGACATTGGCATGGTGCTGCATATGCACGCGCGTAAATACGGGATATACAAATCCCTGTAATATTGCCGATATGTGACCCACTGTGGCATTGACAATGCGGTTGGGGTGAGCAACTCCATGGGAGGCATCGTGAATTACTGTGCCAAGCACATACAGTGCTGAAAAATTACATACAAAAACGAGCCAGTGATCCCAGCCCCATACCCAATACCCTGTTGTCGATGCAGTCCCTAAAACAATCGAACCTAGTAGCAGTAGTATTGTCGGATTAAATCCCTGCGCTGCACCCATCAGACCGATTGGAACAGTTGGGGCTTTGCCCTGCTGCTGCATTGTGTCACTCCTTAAATCAGTTTCCTATCTTGATTTGTTATTCGCTTTGTTGCGTTTTATTACAGCTTTTATTATGCCTCATGCTAATGGCATTAGAGCTAGCTTTCAAAAAGTTTTAGGTTTACAGCGCTTCGCGCTCAAGCCCGAACTAAGAATAAATTTGAAATCGTGGCTTCGCCACGATTTCAAATTTATTCTTAGCGAAGCACCGCTTCGCTAGCCATTAGGTTTTACGTTTCAAGGTGTTGCCAAGATATTGATGGGCTTCAACCCAATCAGGAACTAGCGCGATCGCTGACTCAAAACAAGCGATCGCCTCATCAATCTTGTCAATATTATTCAAGAGAATACCGAGGTTAAAGTAGGGCTGAGCAAAGCTAGGATCGATGTCAATGGCTTCTTTGTAAGCAATAATCGCATCTTTAGTTTGCCCCTTCTGCACCAAAGCACTGCCCAAGTTGCAATGGGCATCCGCAAAGTCTGGTTCAATTTGGATTGCTCTTTGCAAAGCTGCGATCGCCCGATCTAATATTTCTGCAATAACGCCGTCACTATTAATTTTTTGAATCCAAGCCACACCTAGCAAGTTGTAATCTTTAGCCCGCAACAGTTCTGAGCTATAACTTTCGGCACGTTCATAGAGAGCCGCGATCGCCTCAGGATTATTTTGGCTAATGTATAGCTTGGCGATCGCGCGGTAGCCTTCGATATATTCAGGATGTGTCGCGATCGCTCGTTCGTAGCAGTCCAGAGCCGCGCTAGTTTGACCACGACCTTTGAGGCGATCGCCTAGTTGACAGTGATATTCTGGCAAAAATCTTTCAGGAGCTAGTTTCAGGGCTGTTTGGAAATGGGCGATCGCTAATTCATCCCAACCCATTTGTTGATAGGCATTGCCCAAGCCTAATTGAGCTTCAAGATATTCAGGATTAATCGCGATCGCCTTACTAAAGCTAGCGATCGCCTCCATCCAGTTACCTTGATCTAGATAAACTGCCCCAATGCGTTCATGGGCAGGTGTAAAGTCAGGATCGCTCAAAGCTCGCTTGTAATTAGCGATCGCTAGCTGAATATTGCCAGCCGCAAAGTAGCGATCGCCAAATTGCAAATATGCCTCTGGTGAGGTGACATTAGTTAACGGATTGACGACATCATTCATAGCTCTACAAATCGCAATTATGGAATATTCAGGGTTGGGCGGCGTTGCTGCCAGCACTATATAAGTAGCTAGACAAAATTAATTACATAGTTTTGTCCAAATTCCCTAAGTACTTTTTCGACAGAATCCACTAAACTTTGCCAGCATTTATAAGCGCTAGGAGGCAACCATTCGTACTTAATAAAGCGCCATAAAATTTCAATCAAGTTTAGTTGCGGAGAATAACTAGGTAAGTAAAATATCTCGATTTGGCGCTGGTTCCACTCTAGGAACTGGTCTTGCATAATGTCACTAGTATGAATAGAAGCTTTATCCATGACAATCACAGTCCGTTTAGTAACACTAGGGA
>MNZA01000052.1 GCA_001873375.1 Oscillatoriales cyanobacterium CG2_30_44_21 | reverse complement strand
ACCTCAAAGTCTCGAAAAAACCTCTGTAATCTCTTGTAGTGCGATTCAACTTTGGCTTTGCCGCTAAATCCTGTGGCGATTTCCCCTAGGTTTACTGTCTTTACTCGCATTAGCGCGGTCAAGAATATCGACACAAAAGACAGTCTTGCCGCATTCCAAGGCAGATGTTGCTGTAATTTTTCGCGGAATAGGTTAATCTCTTCCATAGGGGTTTTACGGATGCTGTAGTTATCTTCTATAAAAC
The DNA here is from genome assembly GCA_001873375.1 of Oscillatoriales cyanobacterium CG2_30_44_21. GTDB lineage: Bacteria > Cyanobacteriota > Cyanobacteriia > Pseudanabaenales > Pseudanabaenaceae > Pseudanabaena. Next base: position 20,756 of record MNZA01000052.1, on the reverse strand, counting down.
CCCTTCCTGTCTATCTTTGCAACTTTTTGTCCTGTACTAAGGCCTAGATATATGAATTTAAAGTCTGAGCAAAAAAAGATTGAAGCTTATCTCTCTGAAATTGACATTTAGAGATTAGGTGTAAGAAATCAATCGTTTGATATTTGATTAGAGGCGATCGCCTTGTGATGGAGAGATGAATAGGCGGTTATTGGCAAAGTGAAGGACTAATTAACTCGCGTCCTGAGATTAAGGATAGCCAAGAATATGCTCGCCAAATTCGCCAAGCAGCAGAACATCGTCAAATTTACTTAGAAGGTAGTGGCACTAAATGTCCTTTTCCTAAAATGTGTGAGACAAACCCAGTACGCGCATAAAAAGCTCTTGAAGTACTACCATGACCTGCCCCCTTTGTTCTTGGCTGAATGAGTTTACCCATAATGCCACTAAGTTCTGAAAACCCTTGATCTCTAATAGTTGAGCGAATAAGATCGTAGTCTGCCTTTACTTGATTGTAAATTTCAGGAGCGTCAAGATCAAATGATGATACTGAATGCATAAGAGAACGATTATCTGTTTGATTCTCAAATACTCTTGCGACAACAACGATTTTCTTTAACTTGTTGAATAGATGGCTTTCTTCAAATTCTTTGTTTGTAACTTCCACAGGATCGATCATAGTGATCGCCATCGTTTCTTTTACTCTAAGTATTCCTGTTCGTCTGGCTACTAATGGGACAAGCTTTAGCTCCCAACTACCAAAATTAGGTGATCGAGATGAGTTAATAGCTAAACCCAAATAACGTTCAATTGTATGTCCAGCCCAGCCTTTGTTCTTTTTCCCATCTTGTGTCCAAACTGTCACACCAAACTGATCTGCTAGTTGCCGCAGATCCTTTCCTACTAATGTAGTAAGTCTATTAATTGCATCTACTCTTTCCATGAAGATATCATTCCCTTGTTAGGTGTTTACTCGATCTGCATAGAATTTTGCAATCGTTGGATTGAGAGTTTTATATGCTCTGAATCTGCTTCACAACCGATAAACTTTCGTCCCAAGGACAGAGCGGCAACGCCTGTTGTAGAAGAACCTGAAAAAGGATCAAAAACTATATCGTTCAGATTGGTACTTGCTCTCAGACATCTTGCAACCAATTCGATAGGTTTTTGAGTTGGGTGTTTGCCATAAAATTTTTCGCTTTTGCTAGGAGTTGCCATTCTCCATACATTTTTCATCTGCTTATCACCATTTTCAGCTTTCATTTCTTCATAGTTAAAGACATAACGATCTTTTCCTTTACGTGCCTTAGTTGCCCATAATATTAATTCCGTTGAATGAGTAAAGCAACGACAACCAAGATTTGGTGGTGGGGCAGGTTTCTCCCAAATAATATCATTGAGAATCCGAAAACCAAGCTGTTGCATAGCAAAGCCAACTGATGGGTAAACATGAAGAGTTCCTGTCACCCATATAGTCCCTGCTGGTTTCAGAAGACGATAACAAGCTGCCAACCATGCTTTATTGAATGCATGATCTAAATCTGCTCCCTGACTACGATCCCATTCTCCTTTGTTAACTTTAACCATTCGCCCATTAACACAGGTTATGCCATCATTTGAGAGGTTATAAGGCGGATCAGTCCAAATGCAATCTACACTTTCAGCAGGCAGCAAACCCATTAGCTTCAGGCTATCACCATGATAGAGATGGGAAAGTTTATCATTAGAAGTCCATATCAACTCTGGATTGTTAATTTTTAGCTCATCAGTGGCATTTTTTTCAAGTTGTATCTGTGCTGTCATGAAATTTGATGAGTAGACGTAGATCAAGAATAGCTTCTATTGTAGGATACTAGGCAATCGCTTTGTTTTGGAAGATGAAGGGGCGATCGCTAGTTGTTGATTTTTGGGTTGAGGCGATCACTCTGTGGTGGGGAGATGTTTGGTTAGGGGCGATCGCTTTGTGGTGGAGAGATGTTTGGTTAGGGGCGATCACTTTGTGGTGGAGAGATGAAGGGGCGATCGCCTTTACACATTCACTGCAACTTTAGCGGGTAAATAACCCCACTTTTGAAACTTTTCTTGCAACTCAGGTAAATCACGAAACGTAAGAAAATATAAATACTCAGGAGCAAGATCCGCACCATTTGCCCAGCGAATCGTCCCTAGTTCAACATCAACTTCAAACTGTTGAAACAAGACTAAATCTTGTAAAGGTTGAAAAACTTTCCCCTTCAAACTAGCAAATAAATTTACAATTCCTTTGCGACCATCATTGAATTGAATTTCAATCTTGTATTGATCGATATAGCGAGCAGAAATGATATGTAAAAACATAACTTTACTCCAAAGGGAAAATAGATTTTGGTTCTTCTTGCTGACGGCAAAGTTCCCAATTAGCCATCAACTCGGATTGATGTAAATCATGCCATTCCAAAACATGACGTAATGCACGTTTTGGGAATGAACCAGTTATCACACCAGTTTCAATCTCAATAATAATTTCATACCTACCATATTTTGCATGATAGTGAGGCGGCAAATGGGCGTTCCAATACATATAAATCCCAATTCCCAGAAACCGACTGATAACAGGCATAAGTCATTGGGTAGCCAAAATATTAGCCTATTAAGCATAACATTTTTGCATTTTATTGGGGTGATCGCTTTGTGTTGGGAAGATGAAGGGGCGATCGCTAGTTGTTGATTTCAATTGGGGGGCGATCGCTTTTTTATAGAGAGATGAAAGGGCGATCGCTGGTTGTTGATTTTGATTAGGGGCGATCGCTATTCCCAAAAGACAGTATTTAAAATCGTTTCAATATCACGCCCGAACTGCCATGTATCAGGAAACTGATAATGTGGATAGTCTTCTCGAACATCCCTAAGTGCATAACGCCACGCAATATCAAAAGTATCGTTCCAAACAGTTTTAAGGCTAGGGTTAGCATCCAAAAGCCAGTCAAGGTGCTTACGTTGTTCTCTTATAGTACGCTGCCAGCTATTGAAATCTTGAGGCATATCGACATATATCCGTTTGAGTAAATGCTCTAGTAAAGTATTCAGACGGCTTTTAAGCTCATCTTTTTTGGAATGCCCCAAATCTTCAATCTCCTCAATCAAATTTTCAAGATCCACATTATCAAAATCTCTAGCTTTTAATTTTGATACAACCTCTTGCGTCCAAAGTAGGTAATCAGATTCGTATAAGGATTTTCGTGTAACTGTCTGAGTCATTATCTTGTAACTCCTTTGGGCAATCTAATATCAACATTATTACCTATCATAGGGATATGGCGATCGCTGGTTGTTGATTTTGATTAGGGGCGATCTAGTATAATTCTAAGAATAATGTTGAAAAATTAACCCATGCTGTTTGATTGGGACGAAACCAAAGCCAAAAGTAACCTCGCTAAACATGGAGTACCCTTTGATGAAGCAACCTCTGTTTTTGACGCTCCTTTATTTTTAACTTTTGCCGATCCGACACGTTCCCTTCAAGAATGACGTTTCATTATTATGGAAGAATCGGCTAGAGGTAGACTACTAGTCGTATCTTACATAGAAAGACAAAATACAACCCGTCTAATTAGCGTCCGTCCAGCTACTCGTAAAGAACGTAAAGCATATGAATCAGAACTTTGGGATTGATATGGAAGATGATTTACTTCCTGAATATGATTTTACTCAAATGACCGTTGTTGCTCGTGGTCAGGGAAGAAAGAAAAGTGCTGTCACCGTCACCCTAGATCCTGATGTTGCTAAATTATTCCCAAATTCGGGATCAGTCAATGAAGGACTAAGGTTGTTAATGCGATTAATTAACTAAAGCTCATCACAATTAGACAATTCCTTGTTAATGAAATCTAAAAATCCGTGAATTTTGCTGATTTTTGATATTGAGTTGAGGCGATCGCTTTGTTGTGGAGCGGTGAGGGGGCGATCGCCAGTTCGATTTTGATATTTCGGCAAAATAAGATGCTTCCTAATGTTAAATATCAAATTGCAGCGCTTGGCATTTAAACGCAAAGAGAATTAGGAAATGGCGTAGCCACTTCCTGATTTGATATTAGACAAATAAGTCGTCAGTTGCGCGGCGACCGCCCCAAGTTTCTACAATTACATCGTCAAATTTATCGGCGCTTTCTAGGACTTCATTAATGGCAAGCTCGAATTCATTCTTTTGACAAGACTCTCCTAGTAAGGTGACATGAAATCGGATTTCGCCTTCGTCAGCCATGCTGAAACCACCAAATCGAAAAGCTTCGTTCTGTTTGAGTAAAAATTTTAGTAAGTCATCTTTAATCGCCACCTCGGTAGCAACATAAGACCAAATATAAATTATGGATTCAGCTTGGCGAAAAGGGCGAACTTCGACAATTGCGGCGGCGGAGCCAAATTGCAGGCTGAAGATAGGCTTTTCTTCGACAGGATGGGATATGCGATCGCAAATTTCGGGCAGCCAACTAGCCACTTTCTTGTATGAGGCTTCTTGTTCTTCTGTTTGAAAATCCACAACTACAATTTACCTTTTATTTAAGATTTTCAAATCTTATCCTAATCTGGTTATCGCAAGATTAAGTAATCACAATTGAAAGGCGGCGCAGTGCGCCGCCTTTCAATTGTGGGGTTTTAGATAGTACGATCTAAGGCTCTTTCGCCACCCCATGTTTGGACGATCGCATCATCATATTTATCAGCGGCTTCCAATACTGAGGTCACGGAAGTTTGTAATTCATCGCGATCACAAGTTGAGCCAACTAAAGTGGTGTGAAAACGAATATCGCCATCATCGTCAATGCTAAAAACGCCAAATTGCATTTCTGAATTTTTCTTCAAGAGAAACTTCATCAAGTCTTGGGTCATTTCCACGCCTGTGACGACATAGGACCATGTAGAAATAATTGCTTCGGTAGTTCCCCATGGCAGAACTTCCACTGTGGCTGTGGCTGAACCGAGGGGCAGAACAAAGACGGGCATATCGTAGGGCGGAGAATATACTTCTTCGTAAAGATCATTTAGCCAAGTGCTTATTTTTTCGTAACAAGCCTGCTGCACGGGTGTCTCAAACTTCATTTTTTTTTACCTACAATCCCAAATCTTGTTATTGTCCGACCCAACTGGCACAATCATGTATTTAATCGACTGTCAATTGCGGTATTCTGCGATACCTATGGCACTTTGCGGTCAAACAGAGTAATTATGAAAATGCTGCGAAGCCGCGCCCTCCTATTTCCTAGCTCAAAAAAGAATGCACAATTTCTAGAATACGCTGGCTGGATTTGCCGTCGCCAAAGGGATTGGTGATGTTTGCCATTTGATCATAGGCATGGCGATCGCTTAATAATTTGTGAGCAGCACTTACAATATCTTGAGTTTCTGTGCCAACTAATTTACTTGTTCCCGCCGCGATCGCCTCTGGTCGCTCAGTGGTGGAACGCAGCACTAACACAGGCTTGCCAAGGCTAGGCGCTTCTTCTTGCAGTCCGCCCGAATCGCTCATAATCAAAAAACAACGCTGCATTGCGCCCACTAGCTGCTCATAATTTAACGGCTCTACCAAAAAAATTCTGGGATGGTTACCTAACTGAGCCAACAGAGGTTCTCTGACGACAGGGTTCAAGTGCATTGGTAAAACGAGGGCAGTATCAGGAAACTCCGCTAATATTTGCAACCAAGCTTGCATAATTTGACTTAGCGGTTCTCCCCAATTTTCGCGGCGATGCACCGTTGCTAAAATCACTCGCTGGGCTGACCAATCTAAACCTGCGATTTCACATTGAGGCGATCGCGCTGAGACATAGAGCAGCGAGTCAATTACTGTGTTTCCTGTGTGATGAATCCCCGATTTTACTCCAGATGCTTTAAGGTTTTCGACAGAAGCAAGGGTGGGCGCAAAATGGAGTTGGGCAATTTGCGATACTAGGCGGCGGTTCGCCTCTTCGGGAAAGGGATTAAATAAATTGTCGGTGCGTAAGCCTGCCTCAACGTGACCAACGGGAATTTGTTGATAAAAAGCTGCCAGAGCCGCCGCAAAAGCTGTGGTAGTATCGCCCTGCACCAAAACCATATCAGGCTTTATTTCTTTGTAAATTTTTTCTAAGCCAACTAAGCTGCTACAGGTAATTTGGGTCAGCGTTTGCTTTGGCTGCATGATATCTAAGTCATAATCGGCGCGGAGTTCAAACAACTGCATTACTTGTTCGACCATTTCGCGATGCTGCCCAGTGAGTAGTACTGAGGTTTGAAAATTGGGACTATTTCTAAACAAATGGATTACGGGAGCGAGTTTAATCGCTTCAGGGCGAGTACCCAAAGTAAGGCAAACATGAAGTTGAGATGACAAGATCTTATTCCTGAATTTGATTTTTTTACATTCAAAGTCCATAAAAATTTTTGAGAGTGCGGCTCTGCCGCACTCTCAAAAATTTTTATGGATGTTAACTAAATGGAAAGCGCTGTAACTGTATTCATTGAGGTCTTTGCTGCCTTGACGCTATTACCCAAGAGAGCATGAAGTCCGCGAATTCCTAGGATGATCACTGCACAAATAACGCAGTACTGGATCATTTGGATGCTGAAGCTAGGTGTTTTTAGTAAGAAACTTGATGGCGTGCTGGGCGGCTCGGAGCTTGGGGAATCTGAAGAAAAGCTGTCGGATTTTGGCTGTTCCATTCTTGATAGGTCAAACCCAGAGGGCATATCCGAAAAATACACAATATCTTGATCTTCAGAAGGAGAGGTGTTTGTTAACTCAGATAGTTCGGACAATTCGGCAGCATTACTATAATTTAGTTCAGAGTCAAGCACAGCGTTAAGGTCGGCATCTAATTCCGCACTTAGGCTATCGATGAGTTGTGGCGGTTCGGGAGGGCGAGGATTGCCAAACATTTCCTCTAAGTCGGGAATCGGCGCTGGCTTGGTTGCTTGGCGATCGCGTTGAATCTTCGATGGCAGAGGCAATGGCAAAGGTGGCAGCTTCAATTCAACAGGCTTGGCAATGTCCTTGACTGGCTCTACTAGATAAATTTCTTCTGTCCAGCCTGGCTCACTTTCACCTGCTTGCTGCCAAGAGATTTTGATGCTAGAGACATTTTGAATTTCGAGGGTCACAAACCATTTTTTTAACATTCCCACGAGAATGTCTCGCTTGGGAATGCGGACTTCATCATCTAGCGATCGCAGGTCAGACTCAATCAAAATCTCTAAGCGATCGCCATCGCGTTCCACATTTGCCAACATTCCCTGTGATTTCAGCAAACGATTCATCAATGAGGCGATCGCATTGATATTTCCCTGTTTGGCTTGTTCAACTAGTGGATTTTGCGTCATGGCAGCGAACTCAAATATTGGGTTAAGAGATATCTTTTAAAATTAAGCCAAATGTATCAGAGTTTCAAAGATTTCCCAAAAATAGTTTTATGGAGTCTGTTTAATTACAACGTACTGCGCTCAAACCTGAACTGGGCATAATTTTCAAGGTTATGCCTAGTTCGTTTGGTCAACAATTTTAGTACTGAAAAGCAAACCTAGTCAGGTTCTTACAATCAAGAAATGGCTACCCTATCTCTTGATTGTAAAAAATCTAGCTTTGCAGCTTCTTGGATCCTGTAACCATCGAATCAATTAATGGTTGCAGGATTAATTCCATTGCAAAGCCCATCTTGCCACCGGGAACAACTAGGGTGGTGTGACGAGACATGAAAGAGTCGTGAATCATGTCTAGTAGATACGGGAAGTCAATACTAAACTTTTCGTGGAAGCAACGATTGGTGTGGATGATTACAAAGCTTTCATCTAGAGTGGGGATATCGCGACAGATGAAAGGATTGGAAGTATCAACAGTGGGAACACGCTGAAAGTTAATGTGCGTATTGGAGAACTGCGGCGCAATGTAATTTACATAGTCGGGCATCCGACGCAAAATTGTATCCACGATCGCCTCTGCGCTATAGCCACGTTCAGCATTGTCACGATGGATTTTTTGAATCCATTCCAAGTTCACGATGGGAACGACACCGACCAAGAGATCAACATATTGGGCAACGTTAATATCTTCAGCAACAACGCCACCATGTAAGCCCTCATAGAAAAGTACATCAGTGTTAGCCTCGATAGTCTCCCAAGGAGTAAATTCACCAGGTTGATTATTTGTACCCAAGCGATCATTGTGATGGGCTGCTTCTTCAGTGCTGTGCAGATAGTAACGTCTTTGTCCGCTACCAGTTTCACCATATTCTTGAAACAGACCTTGGAGTTTATCGAGGAAATTGGCATTCAATCCAAAGTGACTTTTAACGCGTCCTTCTGCTTCCGCTTTCCTCATGGCTTCGCGCATTTCTAGGCGGTTGAACTTGTGGTAGCTATCACCTTCAACAATGGCGGCTTTGATCTTTTCCATCAAAAAGATATGCTCGAAAGCGCGTTTGACTGTGCTAGTACCAGCACCAGATGAACCTGTAACTGCAATAACTGGATGTTTTTTAGACAAATTCTTTCTCCTTAAATTCAGGCAATTTATGTGTTTTGTATTAAACGTGAGGGCGATCGCCCGCAAACGAAAAGTCACAAAAAATATTAAAACTAATATACCTTTGTATATACCTCTTTATACATAAGCTAAAAACCGATAAGGCTGTTCCCGCCCGCGTAGCGGGCGGGAACAGCCTTATCGGTTCGTTTGCAAGGTAATGGTTGCAAAGTCGCATCAAAGAATCGAGACATTAGCCATGATTACTGATTTATCAAAATTTATGGAAAGGTTTGCCGAGCCGCTAAACATCGGTAATGTGGCTCTCAGAAGTCGCGTCTTGCAGTCGCCTTTGTCGGGAGTGACGGATATGGTGTTTCGCCGTTTGGTGCGCCGCTATGCCCCCGACTCGATGCTATACACGGAAATGATCAGCGCCACGGATCTGCATCACATGAAATCTCTGCCCAAGCTGATGGAGATTGATTGCCATGAAACGCCGATTAGTATTCAGCTTTTTGATTGTCGTCCTGACTTTTTGGCTGAGGCGGCTCAAAAAGCAGTGGCGGAGGGGGCGGATACTGTTGATATCAATATGGGATGCCCCGTTAATAAAATCACCAAAAAAGGCGGCGGCTCATCTTTGCTGCGGCAACCTGAACTAGCGGAGCAGATTGTGCGAGCGGTAGTTCAGGCGGTCGATGTGCCTGTGACAGTCAAGACAAGGCTAGGCTGGGATGATGTGGAGATTACAATTTTAGACTTTGCCAAACGCATGGAAGATGTGGGAGCCAAGATGATCACTGTCCACGCGAGGACGCGATCGCAGGGCTATACGGGTCAAGCTGATTGGGAATGGATTGCTAAGGTCAAGCAAGCGCTAAAGATTCCTGTGATTGCTAATGGTGATATTTTTTCGGTTGAGGCGGCGATCGCTTGCCTAGAGCAAACTGGAGCCGATGGGGTGATGTGTTCGCGTGGCACTTTAGGCTACCCGTTTTTAGTAGGGCAGATTGATCATTTTTTAAAAACTGGTAAATATTTACCAGAACCGACCGCAATCGAATGTTTGGAAATTGCTAAAGAACATTTGCAAGGGTTATGGGAGTACAAAGGGATGCGCGGCATCAGTCAGTCGCGTAAGCACATGGCTTGGTATGCCACGGGTTTTGTGGGGGCGGCGATGTTGCGCGATCGCCTCTGTCGCATTGAGTCTTTGCAAGATGGCTTGGATTGTCTGGATGGGGCGATCAGGGAATTGCAATCACATTCCCATTTGATTGGTAAGTAGCTAGGCATAGGTAACCTGAAAGCCTAGGAAGTTATGCTGCCCGCTGCGCGGGCAGCATAACTTCTGGTTTTAGGTTTTAATTATTCCTAGCTACTTAAAAAATTTGAGTGAAGGAACGACTTGAAACTCGCAATCACACTTTTGTGAATCGGGAGAAGTGAATTGCCCAAAAAAGTAAGCTTGATTCTTTCATTAACCAAATCTTAACTAGAACTTATCGAGATCTTATTTAGGAATTCAAGATTCAGCTCCTAATATTGAGGTGAAGTGAGAAGGAACTAATAGCCTCCATGTCAATATTTTTAAACAAGGTTGGTAGCGCCACTAGCGATACCGCCTCCGAAATCCCAGCTTTTGATCCTGCTAGCAAAAAGCTCTACGTTGTTGCTGCAAGTAAAGTTGATGTTTACTCCGTCAGTGACAAGGGTGCTTTAGCTAAAGTTGGCGAACTAACGCCAGGTTTTACTAGTGCCAATGGCACTGCGATTAGCCCTAATAGTGTAACTATCAAAAATGGCTTAGTTGCTGTCGCCTACGATGTGCGTGATACTGCGGCTCCTAACACGATTCAGAAGGGAAGAGTCAGCTTCTTTAGGGCTGCTGATGGTGTCTTCTTGGACTCTTTTGAAGTTGGCTTCTTGCCCGATATGCTTACCTTCACCCCTGACGGGAAAAATGTATTGGTGGCAAATGAAGGCGAACCTAACGAAGACTATTCCAATGATCCTGTTGGATCTGTCAGTGTTATCTCGATTGACAGTCTCAATTTGGCTGGCGGCACGATCGCCGCAACTGTCAAAGATGCTGGTTTCGCTAGCTTCAATGCTCAAATCGATCAACTGAAAGCAGATGGCGTAAGAATAATTGGTCCTGCTGTCACAACAGTGGCTCAAGATGTCGAACCTGAATATATTGCAGTTTCAGACGATGGTAAGACTGCGGCGATTACATTGCAAGAAAATAATGCGATCGCTTTCCTAGATATCGCCACAGCGACAATCACTAGCATCAAGCCTTTAGGTTTGAAGGACTTTAGCCTTGAGGGTAATGGACTTGACGCTAGCGATCGCGATGTCGATGGCACTTCAGGCGCTGGCGGCAAGATCAACATTGTCAATCAGCCAGTATTTGGTGCTTATCAACCTGATGCAATCTCGAGCTTTGTCTCCAATGGTAATACCTTCTATGTGATCGCCAATGAAGGTGATTCGCGCGTGCGCCCAACGGCGGCTAACATCATTACTGGACAAGGCGAAGGCGGAATTTACAACGAAGAAGTTCGGGTTGGTAGCAGCAAATATTTACTTGACCCAACTGTTTTTCCTAATGCGATGGAACTCAAGCTAAGTCAAAACCTTGGTCGTCTCACAGTTACCAACAAGTCGGGTGACACTGACGGCGATGGCGATTTTGATCAAATTGTTGCTTTTGGTGGTCGTTCTTTCTCAATTTTGGATGCTGGCGGCAATATCGTATTTGACAGTGGCGATCAACTTGAGCAGATCATCGCAAGGCTTGCACCTGATGCATTTAATGGCGATCCTACATCTAGCAACCTTAACTTCGATGGTCGTAGTGATAACAAGGGACCAGAACCTGAAGGCGTAACCACTGGCGTAATTAACGGTCGCACCTACGCGTTTGTTGGAATAGAGCGTGTTGGCGATGTGATTGTGTATGACGTAACCAACCCAACTGCACCAACTTTTGTGCAGTACATCAACACCCCTGAAGATCGCCGCGTTGAAGGCTTGACCTTTGTATCAGCTACCGACAGTCCAACTGGTAATCCTTTGCTAATTACTGCTGCTGAAGGAAGCAATACAGTTAGTGTATTTAATGTGCAGACTAACTTCTCCTTGCAACTCCTCCACGGCTCAGATTTTGAGGCTGGTGCTAATGACCTCGACAACATCCTTGGTTTCTCGGCGATCGTCAACAAGTTTAAAGCGGCGACCGACTTGCCTGCCAACATTGTTGCTAATACGCTAATTCTCTCGGCTGGTGACAACTACATCCCTGGTGCATTTTTCAATGCTTCGAGTGATGTAAGTCTCAATGGAGTTGGCGGACTCGGTAATAGCAGCGCCCCAGTTCTTGGACGTGGTGACATTGGCATTCTCAATGCGATCGGTGTCCAAGCCTCCGCCTTAGGTAATCACGAGTTTGACTTAGGGCTTAACCAAGTTGCGAGCATTATTCGTACTGGCGGCGGCAACCCTGGTACAGCGTTCCCTTACCTCAGTTCTAACCTCGACTTTTCTCCCGAAACTGGCTCAGGCAAGTCCTTTGCCGCAACTGATTTTTCTACTGATCCAGTTGCTGAAGCTAGCACGATCAAGGGCAAGATTGGTGAAAGCACGGTTATAACTGTCGCTGGTATTGATGGAATCCTAGGAACTGCCGATGACCAAAAGATTGGGATTGTCGGTGCGACCACTCCAACCTTGCCAACGATTAGTTCTAGTGGCGCAACTATTGTTACTCCTGGCAATCCTAACGATTTTGCCGCTTTGGCAGCCGAGATTCAAAAAACTGTTGATTTGTTGACCGCGCAGGGCATTAATAAAATTGTTCTACTTGCCCACTTCCAACAATTCAGGATTGAAAGTGAAGAAGTAGCGCCTCGCCTAAAAGATGTCGATATTGTCATCGGTGGTGGTTCTAATACCCGCTTGCTCGATGACAACGATGTCCTGCGTGCAGGGGACACCGACCAAGGTGACTACCCAACCTTGAAAATGGGTACTGACGGCAAGCCGATTCTGGTTGTTAATACTGACGGTAACTACAAGTACGTTGGTCGCTTGGTTACAGAATTTGATAACAATGGGGTCTTGCTTACCGATAAGCTGGATTCGACCATTAATGGCGCTTATGCCACTGATGCCGCAGGCGTTAATCGCGTCTATGGTGAAACTGTAGTCGCTCGCGAAAAGGCTAACGCTGATGTCGTAGCGATCGTTGATGGTATCAGCAATGTCATTGCTTCTAAGGACAGTGTGATCCTTGGAAAAACTAGCGTATTCCTGAATGGAACTCGCGGTGATGTTCGCACTCAAGAAACTAATCTAGGTAACTTGACGGCTGACGCTAACTTGGCTCTAGCGAAACAGGTTGATCCGACCGTTACTATTTCCCTCAAGAATGGTGGCGGTATCCGTGACAATATCGGATCTGTGTCAGCCTCCACGGGATCTACAAGTGCTGATGATTTCACCACTCTTCCCCCTCAGCCTAATCCTCTTGCTCCCAACAAGCAAGAAGGCGACATTTCCCAGTTGGATCTAGAAAATTCTCTACGATTTAACAATGGCTTGACCTTGATCACCCTTACCGCTCAGCAATTGCGCTGGGTGATTGAACACGCAGTTGCGGGTACTCGTGTGGGCGCAACTCCAGGACAGTTCCCTCAAGTTAGCGGTATCTCCTTTAGCTTTGATGCAACCAAGCAAGCGATCGCCTTTGATACGGCAACTGGAGTAGTTACTCAAGAAGGACAGCGCGTTCAAAATCTGGCAGTTCTCAATGAGGATGGTACTTTACGAGACGTTGTGATCAAAGACGGCGTGCTTGTCGGCGATCCTAGCCGCACCTTCCGCACAGTCACGCTCAACTTTTTAGCTGGCACTGCTGCACAGACCCCTGCTAATGCTCTGGGTGGCGATCGCTATCCTTTCCCTGTATTTGTCCAGCAGAATGCAGCCCTAGCTAACCGTGTTGACCTGCGTGGCGAGACTGCTGATGTTAACCTCAATGGTGTGATTGATGCAGCTCCAGCTTTAGATGCTGGTAAGTTTACCTTCGCGCCTACTGGTTCCGAACAAGATGCCCTTGCCGAATTTTTGGGCGATCGCTTTAGCACAGTGCCATTTGGTCAAGCTGATGTGAAGCCAGTTCTAGACACTCGCATCCAGAACCTCAGCGTTCGCAATGATAGTGTGATTACTGACTTGCTACCTACATTGTTTGCTGGTGCAAGCACTGGTGACGATGTACTGAATGCACTTCCTGAACAATCCTTTGATGGTCGCAATGACATCCTGTTTACAGGTGCGGGTAACGACATCGTTGAACTTGGGTTTGCAGTTAATCCTGGTAACAACCGCATCGACTTGGGCAGTGGCAATGACATCATCTTTGTCAACAAGAACGATCGCCTATTTGGTGGATCTGGAGACGATATCTTTGATGCTCGCGATAGCCAAGGTGGTAATCGGATGTCGGGTGGTGCTGGTGACGATACCTTCTTCCTCGGAGCAGGCGATCGCGCCCTCGGTGGTGATGGTGTTGATCGGTTCTTTGTTAGCGAAGGCGGCGGCAACCTGTTGTCTGGCGGCGCTGGTGCTGATCAGTTCTGGATCTTCAATGGCGACGTTGCTCAATCAGCTAACACCATTGTTGACTTCCAGATCGGTACGGATGTCATCGGTTTCCAAAATGCAAGTTTTGGTTTCGCAGACATAGTTCGTTCTGGCAACAACATTTCTGTTATTGATAGTAGTAACAATATGCTGAAAGTAATTGCAACTTTCTCAAATGTTGAGACAGCTAACTTGACCGCTTCTAGCTTTGTATTTCTGACTGGTTCTGCTGTGTAATCTGATTGTTCGCCCGCGAAGCGGGCGAACAATCAAAAGATGGCGCGGCTGTGCCGCGTCATCATACTAAAATAATCCCAAAAAAGAGTTGCAGCTATGTTGCAACTCTTTTTTGGGATTATTTTAGATTAGGATAAATGCTATGAAAGCGATCGCGATTGATTTTGGTAGCAGTAATACTGTAATAGCCAAGTGGAATATTGCCACAAATCAGCCTGAAACAATTAGTTTAGAGGGTGTTAATCGTCCTGCGCCTTGGCGATCGCTAGTGCCATCGCTGGTGTATGTGCAGAACGCTCAAGAAGGGACTGTAGAGATCGGTCAACGAACTATTGATCTGGGTAAAAGCTATCCGCAGCCACGGTTATTTTGTCAAATTAAGCGGCGGCTAACTAATAATGTGCGTTATAACCCGAAACTGGATGGCATCAAAATAACGCCAGAATGGTTAGGAAGTAGATTTTTAAGTGAGATATTTCAAAATCTGCGATCGCATCAAATTTTTCCGTTAGAAATTATTTTAACCGCGCCTGTTCAGGCTTACGAGAAGTATTTGCGCTGGCTAGAGGAATGCAGTACGGAAGTATTTACTTCGCAATCAGCGACACCACGGATTAGGATTTTGGATGAACCGACGGCGGCGGCTCTTGGTTATGGGGTGGGCGATGACGCGATCGCGCCGAATGCTTTGGTATTGGTGATTGATTTTGGGGGCGGCACATTGGACTTGGCTTTGGTGCGTTTGCCTCAGAATGCGAATGTCCATGAGTGGGGCGATCGCCTTGGCGTAAGTGAGTCAATAGAAAATAAGGCGCAAGTACTGGCTAAGACAGGATATACCGTGGGCGGCGAAGATATTGATCAATGGTTAGTTCAAGATTATTTGGAAAATAATCAAGGGAGGGAAATAGGTGACTCTTTAGTTCTGAAACAACTTATGGAACGAATTAAAATTAGTCTTTCAGAAGTGGAAACTGTAACGGAAGTATTCTTTGATCTCAATACGCAAACCGCCCATGAGATTAGCTATACCCGTCCGCAACTAGAACAAATATTGGAACAAAAAGGCTTTTATCGAATCTTGCAAACGGCGATTAATGAATTAATCAATCGCGCTTTTAATAAGGGCATCCTCAAAGGTGATATCAAGCATATTCTCTTAGTTGGTGGTTGCGCTCTGATTCCCTCGGTGACAACTTTTGTGGAGAATTATTTCTCAATGGGAAAGGTATATAGCCATAAGCCTTTTGAGGCGATCGCCCATGGAGCTTTGATGATTAGTCAAGGTATGGATGTGCAAGATTATCTATTCCATTCCTACGCGATCCGTTATTGGGATCGCGCTCTGCAAAATTGGAAGTATCAACCATTATTTCAGCGCGGACAGACCTATCCCACTCGGCGACCTGTCGAAATGTTGTTGCGAGCTTCGCAACCGAATCAAGCAGAAATTGAGTTGACCATTGGCGAGTTGGAAAGTCGCGCTAATGGTGCGGCTGAAGTTATTTTTACAGGCGATCGCCTTGTGATGCAATTTGATCAGCGGGCAAAGGAAAGCTTTGAGCCTTTAAGTGTAAGCGCCGATGGTGAAGGGATTCCACAGGCGATCGCCAAACTTGATCCCCTTGGTCAGCCGAATGAAGATCGCCTTAAAGTTCTCTTTCAAGTTAGTGAAAATCGTGAATTATTAATCACTGCGATCGACATACTCACCCATCAAGAGCTATTAAAGAATCATCCTGTCGCTAAATTAAGATAGTATTGCGGCGCAATGCGCCCCCAAATCAAAAACCTGAACAGCTCTGCTTCGCAGAGCTGTTCAGGTTTTTGATTTTTGTTAAAGTGCTAGCTCTAACAAAAAACCGACCCGACTATCGTAAACAATTGGCGATCGCCGCCATTCTATTTTTGTGCCTAAGCGCAGATTGCGAGAGAGGGCATAGCTAGTCGAGAGTGTCGTTGTGCTTAGTTCCAAATCTCCATTGGGAGACGTAAAAGTATGGCTCAGTCGCAACTCAGAGCTGCGGGGCGACAATACCAAAATCCCCATTAGACCCACATCTAAGCCCGAAACTGGCGATCGCGCAAATTGATTAAATTGCCGATAGCCAGCTATGGGCGCGACATTCCAATAAGAACCTAACGGAAAAAGGTAATAGCGTAAATTAGCTTGCAGTTCGCTCTCTCGACCACTAAATTCACCTTGGTAAGCACCACTAATTGTCAAGGGTGACTGCCCCACAAACAAGTCTTCAACACCCGCCTCAATCCCAAAAGAGTTGTCTCGCGAAGTAAGCCCCACCCTTAGCTTGGTATTAAAGCTAGGAATATTGTAAATATCATCCAAAAGATCGGGAGGATTATCGAGCCACTTTCTTAAAACTGGGCTGCTCTCGATAATCTGCCGATCAATTTCCAAATTCATCAGTCGCCGTGATTCCTTGTCATTGCCCAAAGCAATGGGGCTGAAACTAAAGCAAGTAAGTAGGGCTATGGCGATCGCCAAGGGTTTTGACATAGGTTTACAAGTTGCATTAAAAAGTCTTTAAAAAAGCAGCTTTAATATTTATAGCTCTTTGATGATCGGTTATGTTTTTGCTGAGAGCCTATTCTACAAAAATGCCTAGAGATGCAACGCAAAACAAAATAAATTTGGAGAACAATGATGTCATTCAAAAGCTGCATTCGCAGTCTACTAGTAGCTTTACTAATTGCCTTTGGTCCAGCATTCATTTCCACAGCTTTACTTTTATCAATGAGTGGTAGCCCCACTTTGTCTGTGATTGCTACCATTATGGGGGTAGTTATTGGTACTAGCGGTTGGATATTGAGAAAGTCGAAAAAGCCAATGAGCCTGATTCGCTATGTTTTTAGTGGCATCCTCTTGACAATAGGGATGGGAGTGATGATTTTTTCGCCTTTAATTTTGATTGTAAAAGGTACTAATACTGCATTTCAAAATATTGCGTTAATGAATTTTGTAGTGGGATTGATTGTCGGGCTTATTGGCTTGTCTGCGAGAAATCAAAGAAGTAAATAGCCAGTCTTCGTCATATTGAATTTTAAGGATATATTGGGCATTATTCATTAAAGATAGCTCTTGCAAGAAAAAGTAATGATGCATAGTTTTAAACATTTGATAGCAAATCCCATAACGAGAAAACTGAAATTTCTCCCATATGCCTTGGTCGGGATAGCTGTGTTTACAATTAATGCAAATCCTGATGCAAATCCTTACCTGCAAGCTTATGTAACCCTTCTGGAAGCCAAATTAGGTTTATTCCTAATATATTTTTTGACCAAAAAACTAGGGGGCTTTTACAAAGACAACTAAACCAATACAAACTGATATTTTATTGATAAACTTAGCTTACTTAGACAATTTCGGGTTGGACAAGTTTTTGCCACAGTAGTTTAGGGTTCAAATACACACGCAAGGGTTGATTATGAAGAATAAAACGGCTGCCATACTTTTTTGTTTCTTTCTTGGAGGTTTTGGCGGACACAAATTTTATCTCGGTCAGGTTGGGCTAGGAGTTCTTTATCTGCTCTTTTTCTGGACATTTATCCCTGGGATAGCTGCTTTCTTTGAATTCTTTATGCTGATATTCACATCAGATGATGAGTTTAATCGTAGATTTAATGGAGTGTCTTATTCACAACCTATTACTTCTGCTAAAGACTCTACCGCAGCACTTTCTGATCTCAAACATCTTTACGATAATGGCGTGATCACTGCCGAAGAATATGAGGAGAAGCGTAAAAAACTACTTAAAAATATTTAGCCTTTTAAGCGAAAGCAATACATCGCTTTTTATAGTTCAAATTTTACAAAGGGAAACAAATTGAACTGTAAAAGGTGATGGAGACTTATCATGTTTCTCAAAGGGTCAAAGCTAATGATTGACATTAATATTGGTTAATTAACGTATGTCTCAGCCTTCATGGTTTGATCAAACTCCCCAATGGGTTTGGTGGTCTTGCATACCAGCGTTAGGCGGCGGTGCGATCGCCTATGCTGGTGTAAAGTCTGGATCGAATATTTGGATCGGCGTTGGTGCTAGCTTTGTTGCCGCCGCAATTGTACTTCCTACGTTCCCGATTGTGGCAAACTTGGCAGGATTGGTGTGGGTGGCTCAGGTTGCCACTGCTTTTGCGATCAAGCGCGAATATCTAATTAAGACTTACCCCCAAAACTTACCCTTACCTGAAGATCCGAAGCTGTTGAAGGCGATCGCTGCTAATCGTCCCAAGATTGATCTCAACAGCTGTTCCAAGAATGACTTGGTAAATATTTTGGGCTTACCAATTGTCTATGCCAATGATATTGAATCATTGCGTGCTGAGGGACATATTTTCACTAGCCTCGAAGAACTACATGATGTTATAGAAATTCCCAATACTACACTCAAAAAAATTGAGTCATTGGTTGTCTTTAGTTACGACTATCGCCAAGAGTCTGATTATTCATGGAAACGGATTAACTCAATGACTGTCGATGACCTTGTTAATTCAGGGCTGGAGTTAAATGCGGCTCGGGCGATCGCGGCGGCGCGTCAAAGCGGTGGAGAATTTAAATCGATTATGGACATCAAAAAACGCACAGGAATCCCCTTTAGCGCCTACCGACATCTAACTTAATGGATAATTGGCAAGCTCTGGTTGCACTAATTACTTTTGTCACAGTAATTTTGCTGTTGATTACCGAATGGATACATTTTACGATCGCCGCCTTTTTGGGCGCTTTGATTTTGATCGTTGCCAATGTGATGACTATGCCCGAAGCTCTGGGATACATCGGCAAAAGTCACGGTACATTGGGCTTGTTTTTTGGGGTAATGGTGATGGTGAGAGCCTTTCAGCCAACTAAAATTTTTGACTATTTAGCAACGCAAATGGTGATCTTTGCGAAAGGGCGAGGCGATCGCCTGTTATTGGGAATTGTGGCGATTACTACGCCCATTTGTGCGGTGCTGCCCAATGCCACAACCGTAATGCTCTTGGCTCCGCTGATTCCGCCGATGGCTCAAGAAATTGGCGTGGATTTTGTGCCTTTGCTGATTTTGATGGTGTTTGTGGCAAATAGTGCAGGTTTGCTAACCATCGTTGGTGATCCTGCGACTTACATCGTTGGCGATGCCATCAATATGAGTTTTGTTGATTATTTACTCAAGCTCAGTCTGGGCGGGGCGATCGCCATTGGTGTGATTGTGGCGATGTTGCCATTTTTATTTAAAAAGGTGTGGAATAAAAAATTAGAAAACCTTGATCGCCTCCCCCGTCCTGTCATCAATCATCCGCGTACACTGATGGTTGGCGCAATTATTGCGATCTTCGTATTAGTCTTTTTTGTGATTGGCGAGTCGCTACCGATTCCCATTTCTCCCGCCACTATCGCTTTATTAGGTTCAGCATTGGCGCTCATGCTAGCTCATCACAGCAAAATTGACTCTGTAAAAAATATTTTGCAAGATGTGGATTGGAGTACCTTGATTTTCTTTATGTGTATTTTTGTGATCATTGGCGCACTAGAAAAGACGGGCATTATCGGCAGTATGTCAGGAATTCTATCGGTAGTCTTGGGCAAAAATATAGCGGTCGCTTCAATTATCATGCTCTTTTTTGTGGGTTTAATTTCCAGCGTTGTCCCCAATATTCCGCTTGTGGTGGCAATGGTTCCCTTGCTTAAACAATATGTAGTGAATGTTGGCTTAGCCAGCCCTGAGATTATCTCTCTAGACTTTGCGGGACAGTTGCCAGCAGTGGTGCTACCGCTCTTTTACGCGATGATGTATGGAGCAACTCTGGGAGGAAATGGAACTTTAGTGGGAGCTTCTGCAAATATTGTCGCCGCAGGGGTAGCGGAGCAGTATGGGCGGAGAATTCCATTTAAAACTTTTTTGGCTCAATAGGTGTTTCGGGGAGGTGAGTCAAAAGAAGAAATTGGTAATATTGTATGGAAATCTATAAGCGATGATCGCTATGCTGAGCATAAACTTAACACATTTAATCGATGACGCAAAATGCTACGAAACAGTGCGTCAAATGAGATGGATAACAGGAGTTTGCTGTCCAAAATGTAAAGGCTCAGAGGTAATAAAGCGAGGGAAAGATGAAACACAATCCGCTCGCCAGCGATACCAGTGTAAAACTTGCATTTGGCTCAATAGGTGTTTCGGGGAGGTGAGTCAAAAGAAGAAATTGGTAATATTGTATGGAAATCTATAAGCGATGATCGCTATGCTGAGCATAAACTTAACACATTTAATCGATGACGCAAAATGCTACGAAACAGTGCGTCAAATGAGATGGATAACAGGAGTTTGCTGTCCAAAATGTAAAGGCTCAGAGGTAATAAAGCGAGGGAAAGATGAAACACAATCCGCTCGCCAGCGATACCAGTGTAAAACTTGCA
>MNZA01000022.1 GCA_001873375.1 Oscillatoriales cyanobacterium CG2_30_44_21 | reverse complement strand
GGTGCGGGAGAATATGCTAGAGATGAAGATGGTGATGATTTCTGTGAAGTTCATGTCAATACCATGGAAGGCTTTTGGTCGCTTTTGCGCTCTTGGTTACGTCCTCATCGTGGTATTTCTCAAGAAAAGTTACCTTTGTATTTGGGCTTCTTTGAGTTTGTTCATAATGCCAAGAGGAGGGGAAAAGCTCTGCTGAGTGCTTTGTTGGACTCTCTCCTTTCTTTACCTCCCCGAAACACCTATTGAGCCAAAAGTATTAGGTAAGTATGAAGAAGCAATTACGTCATTCGACCAAGGGTTGAAACTCAACTCTGATAATTCGGATCTATGGTTTGCTAGAGGCGTTGTGTTGAGTGAAGACTTAGGAAGATATGAAGAAGCGATCGCTTCTTATGACATGGCATTGCAAATTAATCCTAACGATTCCCAAGTATGGAGTAATCGAGGCACTACGCTTCAAAATTTGGAAAGATATGAAGAAGCGATTGTTTCATACGACAACGCATTACAAATCGAATCAGAAGACGATGAACTATGGAGGAGTCGGGCTGTTGCATTACGAAAGTTGGGTAGATATGAAGAAGTTCTCACCTCCTGCGAAAAAGCGTTACAAATCAATCCTGAAAATTCTAGAGTCTATTATGCTAAAGCACTTACTTATTCTCTTAAAAATGATCTAGAACTTGCCTTAGAGACACTGCAACAAATAATTCAAATTGATCCTGAAGGATATGCTGAAGTAATGAAGACCCATCCAGATTTCGATAACATCCGCCACGATCCACGCTTTCAAGCCTTGATACAATGATTACAACTATGGAAAGCAAAGCATTACTTCAACGAATTAAAGAATCTGTATGTGCAATCGAGCCAAGCGCACAAATATTTCTTTATGGTTCCCGCGCTCGTGATGACGCAAGACAAGACTCAGACTGGGATATCTTGATATTAGTTGATGGATTCGTCAATCCATCTCGACGCGATCGCCTACGTCATCAAATCTATGAAATTGAATGGGAAACAGGAGAAGTAATTTGTTCAATCATCCGCAGCCGTCAAGAATGGAACACACCGAGATTTCAACAAACACCATTCTCTAAATCCATAGAAAAAGAAGCAATCCTCTTGTAATCGATATGAACATTCCCAATGAAGCAATTCAATATCGTTTAGAACGATCTGAAGAAGCCTACCATGATGCTCTAACCCTTGCAGAATCAGGAGGATGGAATAGTTGCGTTAATCGCTTATATTACAGTTGTTTTTATGCAGTATCAGCTTTGTTACTCAAAGACAATTTATCGTCTCCAAAACATACAGGCGTTCGTGGCATTTTTAACAAAGACTATGTAAGGACTGGCATTATTTCTAAAGACCAAGCAAGACTTTACAACGATTTATTTGAACGTCGTCAAGAAGCAGATTATGGCGACTTTGTGTACTTTGAAGAGTCAGAGATTTCGCCTTTGCTACCTCAAGTGAGAGATCTGTTGGACTCAATCACGAAAGTCTTAGCACAAGACTAGCGATCGCCTCATTTATCTTGATTACCACGCCACCACCCCCGTTGATCCGCGTGTGGCTTCAGTTGCCATGGAATATATGCTGACAGAATTTGGTAATGCTAGCAGTATTGACCATATCTATGGAGACAGAGCCGATCGCGCAGTCAAACAAGCCGCCCTACAAGTCGCCGATTTAGTCGGAGCCTTACCTAGAGAAGTAATTTTTACATCTGGTGCAACCGAAAGTATTAATTTAGTTCTGCAAGGATTACCAAAAAAATCACCTAGCGCCCATAAGCTGAAAATTGCTTTATTACCCATAGAACATAAAGCTGTTCTTGATACTTGTGATGCCCTAACTAAAAAGGGAATTGCCGAAACGATCTTTTTAAAAGTTGATTGCCAAGGCAAACTAGACCTCGAACATTTGGAAACAACTTGCTCTCAAGGCATAGATTTAATTTGTGTAATGGCAGCCAATAACGAGATCGGCACTATCTATCCTGTGCCAGAAATCGGAACGATCGCGCAACAATATGACACCCCCTTTCTTTGTGATTCCACCCAAGCGGTTGGCAAAATCCCTATTAACTTTCGCGATTGGGGCATTACCTACTTGGCACTATCAGGACATAAAATGTATGCCCCTAAAGGCATTGGAGCTTTAATTTTGCATAAAGGCTATCAGCTAGAACCACTTATCTATGGAGGTGGACAGCAAAAAGGGATTAGAGCAGGAACGCTCAACGTCGCAGGAATTGCTGGTCTAGGTGAAGCTTGCCGCTTGCGCCAACTAGAAATGTCAGAAGATGAAAAAGTAATTGCAGCTAAACGCGATCGCCTGCAATCTTTATTACTAGAGAGTATTCCTGAACTAATGATCAATGGCGATCTCCTTAACCGACTGGCGGGAAACCTACATATTTCCGTCCCAAATATTTCCAATAAAGCAATCGTTTCCAGAATTCGCGATCAACTAGCGATCGCCACAGGCTCGGCTTGTTCATCAGGAGTTGAGTCTGCCTCTCATGTTTTGCAAGCCATTAACCTACCCACGCATCTTATTGAAGGAGCCTTACGAATTAGCATTGGCAAATTCACAACCGATGCAGAAATTGATCGTGCGGCAAATATCTTGATTGCAGCAGTGCATAGAACTCAACAAATTATTTTGGGTTAAGCTGCTCACAGACAGGAAAAGCGAAAATTCAAGACTCTTGAATTAAATCTTTCAAGAGTCTTGATTATATTTTTCAAGAGTCTTGACTATTGATTAAAGATTCTATATTATTGCTTTTGAACTTTCATCAAGATCAATAATGGCTATCAAGCTATCTGTCTTCAATATGAAAGGTGGAGTAGGCAAATCTACAACTGCCTATAACCTAGCCGTAGGACTAGTTAAATTTCACCAAAAAAGAGTTTTGATTACAGACATTGACTCGCAAGGAAATGCTGGAGCAGCATTAGGCATCGAAATATGGCACCTGCAAAAACAGTTAAAAGATGTTCTTCAGCGTCACGCTAAGTTGTCAGAAATTATTATTAAAACTAATTCGGGTGTCGATGTAGCTCCATCCAATATTCTCCTTGCCGAAGAAGAGATCCCAATTTCAGGACTGCCAGGTAGAGAGTTGTTACTGAGGAAAGCGATCGCGTCGGTCGAAGCGCAATATGACTTTATCTTGATTGACTGTCCACCAAACATTGGCGTATTTACAATCAATGCGCTCATGGCTGCGGAAGGTGTAATTATTCCCGTAGACATGAGCTACCTCGGTTTACTTGGCATCAAGGGAATCGAACGCGCTCTTTCATTAATACGAGACTCTCTAGAACATCCAATACAGATCGCTGGCGCTCTTGCGACTCGGTTCGATGGACGCAACAACCTGAGCAAAGAAGTACAGCAGTCATTACATAATCACTTTGGCGATCGCATGTTTAAAGCTGTGATACCTGAAACAGTTAAATTGCGTGAGGCTCCCAGTCATGGGCTATCTATTTTTGAGTACGATGCCAACGGGACAGGAGCAAAAGCATATAGGGAATTAGTTGATGAGGTAATGAAATGGCAGTAAAGAGATCGGCATTAGGCAACAATCCACTAGCGCAAGGTATCTTTAGTAAGACTGAATCTGAAGAAGAATCTTTAATCAAGAATCAAGAATCAATCACCATCAATCAAGAATCATCATTCTTGATTGATGGTGAAAAAGAAAAAATTAATCTCAGACTGTCCCTCGAATTAAATGACTGGCTTGATAATTTGCTTAAACAAGGTAAACGAAAGCACGGGCAGAAAATTGCTAAGGAAGTATGGGTCCAAGCTGCGCTCGAATTATTTCGAGCAATGCCGATCGACTGGGAGGAAATCCAGACTGAGGAAGACCTACGTTCAAGCTTGTTGAAACTTGAATCAAGAATCAAGTTTCAAGATAACTAATAGCTTCTTTTGTAATTGTGTTGTGGGTGAAAAGTACCCACAACACAATTCAATTACATTGATCGCTTACGACTTACTTCAAGCAAATCTTACTTTGTAAGCGAGCAGAGACAATTTGCTTCAGCTGTACTCCCTTCCCAGACCACAATTAAGCACTTACTTAGGCGGAAAACTCACCTTGGCAAAGATTGTTCCGCGGACTTATCGTATGCTTATTTTTTGAGTGGGAAAGGACTAGCTATTTCTAGATTTGTACATTAAACAATCTTTTTCAAGAATCTTGATTAATTATTCTTGAAAAAAGATTGTTCGTTCTAGCTTGAAAATTCTCTTAAAAAGTAACAACTTAAAGATTGAGAATAATTTATGCAATTAAAATCCAAGATTCAAGAATATTTAAACTTGATTCTTCTTTCAGATATTGATAGCCTTACATAATAGCCAAGGTTGGTCAACATTTTAATTACCCAAAATAACTAGTAGCTAGACTCTCACAATATCAATAATAAGCTCATACAGGAAATATTTCAAGAATATTTAATCGTGAATCAAGATTCTTGAAAAAGACTAAACAACTAGCTTACGGAACAGGAGCAAAAGCGTATAGAGAATTAATGTCACTAAAAAAGATCGATATTAGGCAACAACTGTCTAGCTCAAGGTATCTCTAGTAAGACCGACCTCGAAGAAGAATCTTTAATCAAGAATCAAGAACCATCAATCAAGAATAATCATTTGGCTCAATAGGTGTTTCGGGGAGGTAAAGAAAGGAGAGAGTCCAACAAAGCACTCAGCAGAGCTTTTCCCCTCCTCTTGGCATTATGAACAAACTCAAAGAAGCCCAAATACAAAGGTAACTTTTCTTGAGAAATACCACGATGAGGACGTAACCAAGAGCGCAAAAGCGACCAAAAGCCTTCCATGGTATTGACATGAACTTCACAGAAATCATCACCATCTTCATCTCTAGCATATTCTCCCGCACCATGACAAACAGTT
>MNZA01000086.1 GCA_001873375.1 Oscillatoriales cyanobacterium CG2_30_44_21 | reverse complement strand
GGCTTCGCCGCGCACGCCTAATTATTCACTGGGAAGGGAGTATATTAAGTTATTGAGCTTTACTAGGCTTCTGTGCTGTCGAGGTCGTGGGCATAATGCCATCACTATCGGGAGTGGCAATTTCAGTGGGATCAAGCAATTTGATTGTCATCTGATTATTTTTAATCAAGCCATGCTTACGCAATAAGGTTTCTTGGGACTTCCCAGAATTAAAGGTTTGAGGTAAATTTTCACGCAACTCATTCACCCTTTGTTCTACTGAGTTAAGCTCAACGTTAATCTCGTCTAGTCGGTCTTTTTGAGAGGATTGGTAAGGTAATAACTTGGCGATCGCGGCGATCGCGGCAAGGGACAAAGCAACATTGACGGCAATAACAATTAGGGACTCTGTTGTTTTAGCTCGATAAAACTTGTCTTGCTTGAGCTTTACATTTTGAGCGACTGTCTCACCATGAGTCTTCGTTGAGTTACCAACCATGTGAGGGGCGATCGGTAAATTGGCGATCTTGTTTCTAGAGGTGGAAAAATTGCTTCGCGCACTCGCATGACGATTCTGAGGGTACTGACCAGAAACTTTGAGATTAGTTCGTTTGGGTAGTTCAGAAAAAAATCTTGGAGTTAAATCTCGTTTGGCAACCATTCACAACCTCTAGAATTTGAAAGTAAAGTGTTCAGAAACTAGGAGTTGGCTAAAGCTGAACCCAGCAGAGCAGCCAGTACAGCAGGAATAAGAGCAACTGCCAAAGCAGTAAACACTTGAGTGTCTGAAAGATTCATACAATAACTCCACATATAAATACTTATTTTGCTATTAACAATACACTGTCACATCAAAAATTGGTAGCGTTACGCAAAAGTGCCAGTATTTGCCATTGGTGCTAAAGCCTCTAGGCACAAGTTAAACCGCCCGCTTAGTAGAAGGTTCAACCTTCTAGGTGTAGCCATTTCTTGATTTAGGATGGCTTGCTTGTCTGAAAAGCGCTGTATAATTGCTTCGTAAGAATATGAACAAATTTAAGGTTCCCGTAATTTAATCAAGAATCAAGTTTTTAATGCGTGGTAAAGCTACATTGTTAAAAATCGGTTCCTTAATCGGTTCCTTAAATTGTGGCTCAGATCGAAATTAAGGAGGCAAAAGCTTGAAATTTCAAACCACCGCACAAGAAGCTTGTTATGAGAAAGTAGTAACTTGGGTACAAGAAGCATTTGGGAAGTATCCTTGCGCTCGTCAAGATATGCCTGGATTGGGAATGTTTGTCGGTTCGGCTCTAATCGAAGTGCTAGTTTACCCGTGGGACAAAGATGATACTGTGATTAACACACGATCTTATGTGGTGGTAGGAATAGATCTAAAGCCAGATTTAATGCGCTATTTGTTAGAAGAGAACGCCAAAATGATATTTGGAGCCTTTGGAATTTCTCAAGACAGTGAAATTCTATTTGAGCATTCGATAGTTGGTTCGACTTGCGATGCAAAGGAATTAGAGGCTTCGGTAAAAGCGGTTATGGAAATAGCTGATGAGTATGACGATAAGATTGTGGCTCGATGGGGGGGGAAGCGAGCTTTAGATCGGATTCATGCAGGAACGTTATCAAGTAATGGTTGGTCAATGCCTGTTTAATAGTGGCGGTGCAAAGCATCGCCACTCACTTCTTAAAAGCGTTGCAAAGCAAAGCTTTTAAGGCTTTAATTAAGCGTAAAGCTCTGAAATCGTTGTTAAACGACAAAGGCTAATTCGTTCGCAAAGCGAACGAATTAGCCTTTGTCGTTTCTGGTTTTAATTGCGCTTAGCGATACAATTAGCGTTAATTGCATACTTTACAAATTTTTATGTCCCAAGCGATCGCCCAAATTAACGACAAAATCAAGGCTGGCAAAGCAAAAGTCCTCACTGCATCTGAACTTAAACTGCTAGTTGCAGAGGTCGGCGTGAGTCAAGCCGCTAAGCAAGTGGATGTGATTGTGACAGGGACATTTGAGCCGATGGAGTCTTCTGGGGCGATTATAAATCTGGGGCATACCGATCCACCGATCAAGATTCGCACTTGTTGGATTGACAATGTACCTGCCTATGCTGGCTTTGGGGCGGTGGATATCTATTTGGGCGCGACCCAAGAGGCGGAAATTAGTGATGAATCGCTCCAAAATCATGGCGGTGGTCATGTGATTGCCGATTTGATTGCGGGGAAAACGGTTCCTTTTAAAGCGATCGGGCATCCTAATGATTGCTATCCTCGCGCTAGCTTTGAAACTTTGATCAATAAAGACTCCATCAATCAGTTCTATCTTTTTAATCCTCGCAATCTCTATCAAAACTTTATTGTCGGCGTAAATGGAGGTGAAGAGACTCTCTATACTTATTTGGGACCTCTTCAACCAAGATTAGGAAATGCGGTTTATTCAAATCCAGGAGCCATCTCGCCTTTGTGGAATGACCCTGATCTTCAATTAATTGGTATTGGAACCCGCATTTTTATGGGTGGTGGGGTTGGCTATGTGGCTTGGGAAGGCACACAGCATTTCCCATTGCAAAAGCGTTTAGAAAATCGCACTCCCATTGGTCCTGCGGCAACTTTAGCACTAATTGGCGATGCCAAGCAGATGACTTCTGAATGGGTGCGCGGCTGCTATTTTCGGAATTACGGTGCGTCTCTGATGATGGGTGTGGCAGTGCCGTTACCCGTGATCGATGAAGAGGTGGTGGCGAGGGCAGCGGTGATGGATGAACAGTTAGTTGCGCCTGTGATTGATTTTTCGATTCCGCGCCGAGTCCGCCCGATTTTTGGTTCTGTTTCCTATGCTCAACTCAAGTCTGGGAAGATTGCGATCGCTGGGACAACGGTAAGAACTGCGCCGCTAGCGAGCTTACATCTGTCTGAAGAGGCGGCGAAAACTCTCAAGGCTTGGATTGTGCGGGGAGATTTTACCCTCACGGAACCTGTGGCGATGTTGCCAAGCGATCGTGCCTTTTTGCCGCAGGATGTGCGTGGATTCTGATAAAGATTCCTGTGCGGCGTGAAGCGCCGCACAGGAATCTTTAAGTTTTAATGCTGTGATCGCCATAGTCTCAAAAAGTCATTGATTTCTTGAAGTAGCCAATCTTTTTCTATTCGGCTTAATCTAGCTCCAAACTTATGGGAATAAATGCCCTGATAGAGACATAATTCTGTAATCTGTTTGTTATTTACTTCATGGGAAGTTTTCAGTTCGGCATATCTCAAGTCCTCTGTTCTACCCTGCACCATTCTTCTGATCCCCAATACATCCCATTTAATTTTGAAATTTCGATTATTGATTAATACATTCACCTTGCCATAGACATTTAATAAGCCCACATAGGTCATCCCCACAGCCGCGATCCAAAATGGAATTGAGAACAGTGCAAATAAGATGCTAGCCCTTAGGGCGAGAGAAGTCCAGACAACTAAAAAACCATCCAAAAACAGCGCAAACATCAGGACACTAATTCCGTCAAGACTCCATCCTAAAGGCGGAATATAAATCTCCAGTAAGTCTTCACTTTTTTTGATTTCAATGCGACTACCGTGGGGCTTGGTCGAGGCGCGAAAATCTTCTCTCAAGCGATCGCTTTTAGAATTGATTAAACGCTGGATATCGAGATTACTTTCTATGGTTCGTTCATTTTGCAAAGATTTTAGAGCTTGTCGCGCATTGCTAAAGCGATCTTCTAGGGTAGGCTCGATCATTTTATCGAGCCAATTGGCAAAGTGATCAGAGATACTCACAGACTTACGAAAACTGATCTTGAGCTTGATTTCAGGTAACTCCGCAGGCGATCGCCCTGTCAATAAAAACAACAAGGTTGCCCCCAATCCATACAAATCAGTGGCGGGTACAGCCTTGCCTCGAAACTGCTCTGGTGGCATATAGCCATAGGTTCCCACCACCGTGCTACCGCCTCTCTGGGTGTCGCGATAGGTATCTTGCACCGCGCCAAAATCCACTAGCATAATCCTGCGATCGGACTGCATGATCAAGTTTTGGGGCTTGATATCACGATGAATCACAGGCGGCTTCAGTTCATGAAGATAGATCAAAATTTCCAAAACTTGAGTGGCGATCGCCCGAATGTCATCTTCGCTGCCGTGCCATCCCTCCGCGATCGCTTGTGCCAGCGATCGCCCTTCGACCAGCTCCTGCACAATATAAAAGCCGCGATCGCCCTCCGTATCAACTTGAAAATAACCCAAATAACTAGCGATCGCAGGGTGATTTAATTGCGATAAGACCCTAGCCTCCCGCTCAAATAGGTCTAAAACTTTCCAGTCTTTGACCCGCCGAAATGATAGGGCTTTTAAGGCGATCGCCTGACCATTAGTTAAATCTGTGGCGGCGTAGGTGATACCAATGCCACCCTCACCCAAAACATCGGTAATCTGATAGCGCGATTGGACAATTTCGCCAATTTGATGTGTTTCTGACACAAATTTCTTGCTCTGATTAAGTCCGTGGTTTTTGATTAATTCTAATCTTGTAATCAATTTTGAGGTTTTCAGTGCTTGCGGCACTGAAAACCTCAAAATTGGTTACATAAGTAGCTAGACAAAATTAATTACATAGTTTTGTCCAAATTCCCTAAGTACTTTTTCGACAGAATCCACTAAACTTTGCCAGCATTTATAAGCGCTAGGAGGCAACCATTCGTACTTAATAAAGCGCCATAAAATTTCAATCAAGTTTAGTTGCGGAGAATAACTAGGTAAGTAAAATATCTCGATTTGGCGCTGGTTCCACTCTAGGAACTGGTCTTGCATAATGTCACTAGTATGAATAGAAGCTTTATCCATGACAATCACAGTCCGTTTAGTAACACTAGGGA
>MNZA01000192.1 GCA_001873375.1 Oscillatoriales cyanobacterium CG2_30_44_21 | reverse complement strand
CAAACAGCACGTACATATACTTGGCTTCATCTGACACAATCGTTGGTTTCACGTTTTGCCATAGCAATTTCGGCGTTAGTTTCTCTGCTTTTAGGTATCGGTTGATCTGGTCATGGCTGTGTTCTTCTAAATGGTCTGCCAAGTTAGTGATTGTGTAGTTTATCTGACTACTTATCAGATACTGGCAATAATCTAGCGTAGTAAACTTTTTTACCATTGCTTTTACTCAAATCTTTCTTCATTTTCGCATCATTTTTTCTCTTTGCGTAAGTCCTAAGCAATGAAGGGATTTTCACCTTTATATTCTGCTAACACCACTCTGCCATTGGGTTTAAGAGCTTTGACGATATTTTGGATCATCTCCTGTGGATAATCAAATTCATGATAGGCATCAACCATCAGGGCGAGATCAATGCTCGATTCAGAAAGGTTAGGGTTAGTCGCATCACCTAAAACTGGCGTGACATTATCAATATGCTTTTCCTGTTTGAGAATATCTAAAATCTCAATCATTTCAGGCTGACTATCAACTGCGAATACTGCGCCAGAAGTGAGTAAGGGAGCCATTCTAAAACTAAAGTAGCCTGTCCCAGCGCCGATGTCGGCAACTACATCAGTGGGTTTAAGCTGTAGGAGTTCAATTAGGCGGCTAGGATTTTCTTCAGATTCGCGGCTGTAACGCTCTAGCCAACCAGCGCCTTGATGTCCCATTACTTGAGCAATTTCGCGACCCATATAAAACTTGCCAATCCCATCGGAACTATGGGGCGTTTTGTATTGATAGATAGAATTAGATCGAATATTTGCTAAAGATGGATTTATGTTGACCAGAGTAATGGAAATAATAATGGCTACTGTAAGAGCGAAGCTAATTAGTAATTTGGGAAGTTTAGGCATTGGTTTTGTTATCAGTATTACAGATGACACGAAGCGCCGCACCTCTAATTATTCGTTAGAAGAGGCGTAACCTGCTGTAAGGCAACTTCGGAACCGACGACGGAAATTGCGGGTGTTGTGAAATATTGCTGAGCAACTTTTAGGACATCCGCCTGAGTGACCGCCTCAATCGAGGCAACAAAACTCGCATCAAACTCTAAACCCAATCCCATAACTTCATACCAGCCATATACCTGAGCGATTTGACCATTGGTTTGCTTGCCCAAAGCATATTGACCGAGGAGCTTGCTCTTGCACATTGCCATCTCATCTTCAGTTAACAGAGTCTCAGTGAGCCTCTCGCACTCTTGGCGTAATCCTGCTAGGGCGGTTCCTGTATTGTGAGCCGCCGTTCCTATGTAGGCGACAAATTGCGATGCTTCTGAACGGGTGGGGTAAAACGCTGAAACTTCATAAGCTAGTCCCCTTTTTTCGCGTAACTCCACAAATAGGCGACTTGATAAACCATTGCCCAAATAAGTCGAGATCACTTTTAATGCGGCATAGTCGGGTGAAAGCACTGACGGCGCAGGATAGCTAATCATCACGATCGCCTGTTGGGTGTCCTGTTGGTGGGTGACTAGCTGCGGCTGAAAACTTGGTGCAGGGGAGTTAATAAGACTCAATTCGTAAGGGCTAAACCAATCGCCAAAGGCTTCTTCAACAATCGCGATCGCTATCTCTGTGGAAATTTTGCCAGCGATGCTGATCACCATCTGATCGGGACGCAGATAACGGTGGTGGTGGTCGACGAGGTCATCACGACTAATAGTATTAATCGTTTGTTCAGTGCCTAGACTAGAGAAACCATAGGGATGATCGCCATAGATCAGCTTTTGCAATTGTGCGTAGGCGATCGTAAAAGGACGTTCTTGCTGCGATCTAATTGATTGAATTGTTAATTTGCGCTCTAGGTCAAGCTCAGTCTGGGGATAGCTGGGCGATCGCAAAATCTCGGAAGCTAACAGCAAGATATCGTGAAAATCTGAAGAAATAGTTTTGAGAGATAGCAAAAAATAATCGCTAGAGGACTCAGTTCCTAGCGATGCACCCACGGACTCCACCTGCTCGGCAATCTCTAGGGAAGAGTAGCGATCAGTGCCGCGAGTCATAATTGAAGCCACGAGATGGGTTATGCCCGAATTGGCGACTGTTTCGACCCGTTCCCCCCCCGCAAAAAAGCAACGCGCCGCAATAATATCAACGGTGGGGTTTTCAGTGACTAAAACCACAATTCCGTTTGATAGAACTGAGCGATTACTTTGGCGCTTTGACATTACTGATGACAAAATTTGATTCCTCTTCAAACAAATTCAGGGTTAATCCAATTTCCAAAAGTGTAAGTAGCTCGGCTTAGTTAGAACCAGTGTTTGTTCCGCCCGCGTAGCGGGCGGAACAAACACTCAAGGATTAATGTTAATCCTTGAGTGGGAAGGGAGTAATTACTTAGTCGCACTCTTGGGAAATCGAAAATCAAACCCAGTATGGTTTTTTAAATAAAGAAATGGCTTCGCCATTTCTTTATTTAGTATAAGCAGCGAATGGCGGCGCAAAGCGCCGCCATTCGTATTGATTCGTGCAAAAAGACATTGCAAGCCAAACTGACGATATACATAATTTAAAATTTGTTAAATCATAGAGATTGATTTAGTCATAATCTTAGGGCGGCGCTCTGCGCTTACTTAAAGTCAAGTGAAATTTTTGTGTATGGCGGCGAAGCTGTCATACACAAAAATTTCACTTACTACCCAGAGGCTCAATAGACTGTAATGCCAATTCACAAGCGTTGTAACTACAACGTTTGTGAATTGGAAAGCCAACCCAGTATGGGTTTTCAAGTAAAGAAATGACGTAGACATTTCTTTACTTGGTGTAGCAACTATTTTTAGACTGGCAAGGGAGTAAGGACTTATGCTGAATTAAACTTAATACTTAGAGAGTTTGTGCTAAATTTTTCTGCATTCTCAGCAGCGATTCTCATTATCAAAATCCCAAAGTTGGTTTCATAAACTGTATCAAGAAAATAAATGCGGAGAAGATTGCATGAACACTGCCTCGGATGAACAAAGATGTCTAGATTGTCTAATATCAGCGATCGCAGATTTGCAAGGTCATGTGGACAAAAAGCAGCTTGCCAAAATCTCCAACCTGATTATTCAGACCATGACAGGTCCTTGGCGCTCCTTTCATACTCCCTATCACATCTTCGAGGTGGGCGAAGGTGGTGATGCGATCGAGGCAATTTCAGCTTTGTTTCATGACTTAGTGTATGTGCAGGTCGATCAAGGCATCAGTGTGAATATCAGCCGCTATATTTCACCCTATGTCAAAGAAGATTGTGAGCAATTAGTGATCTTTGATCCCCCTGAACTGCAAGAGGATCTAGTTTTTAATATGGTGCTGATGATGTTTGGGTTTCAGCATGGACAGGCGCTACTGCCGATGTCTGGACAAAATGAATTTTTAAGCGCCCTAATTGCCGCGAAGGCTCTTGATGGAATATTGTCCTTTGCTCAGCTTGCTGAAATTGCGGCTTGCATTGAGGCGACTATTCCCTTCCGCCCGCGTCTGGAGTCGGGGCTGACTTGTTCTGACATACTTTTTGGACGCTTGGTTAATGTCAATGAGGTCTTTAATTTTGGTTGGGATGACGTGAAAATCGCGGAAACGGTGAAACGCGCTGTAAGGCTGTCCAATCGAGATGTGGAAAATTTTGCTAGCCCTAATTCTTCGCGATTTCTGAATAACACATGGAACTTGATCCCCGAGACAAACCATGACCTGCGAAATGTCAATTCCTATAGTGTGCATGGCTATCGCATTTCCATTCAAAAGATGGAAGGCTTTATGAACTTTTTGACTCCTGAAACCGTTTTTCGGCGCTATCGCGATGAGCCAGATGAGAAAACCTATTACAAATTGCTTGCTCAAACTGGGCAAAACTTAGAAGTTGCAAGGCTGTATTTAGGAACTAAGCTAACTTCGATCGCCGTTCTTGAGGCTCTATCTTTTCGGATTGGACGTGATATTTCTTTATCGACAATGATGGGCGAGTTGCCGCTAGATGATAATCCAGTGGTGGGTTTGGAGCAGTTTTTGCCAGAGGTAACTAAACCAAGTCAGCCGACTACGGCGATCGAGGCGGAGGTCTTGGAACTTCTCGATAAGGGGCGGACGGTGGACTCTAGCTATGATGTCAAAAATTCGCCTGTGGCGACTTTTATGGTGAAGTCGATCGGATTTCAAGAGATGCAAAGAATGTTGAAGCTGTCTAAGGAATTTTTTAAGGGAAGTTTGACGGCGGAGGAGTTAATTTCTAGCTGTGACCCGAATGTAATGACAATGATCAAGGAGTCGGTAATCAAGCTTTTTGAGTCTCGCAAGTTTGCCCTGTCGCAATAAGCTTTGCTAAAGCCCATAAACAGATAAAAGCGTTGCTTCGCAACGCTTTTATCTGTTTATGGGCTTTTAAAGCGCCGCTTCGCGGCGGTCTATCTGTTGCCATTGCTCAGGAGTGTAAGTTTTGAGGGCGATCGCGTGGATCGTCGTTTGCATTTGTTCGGCGAGAGCCGCGTAGACCATGCGATGTTGCTGCATCATCGTTTTACCTGCAAAGCTGGGTGCAACGATAATCGCATCGTAATGACCGCTGCCGACGGGGGCATTCATACGGCTCTGATGATGTTTATGCAGATCGCTGCGGTCGGCGATTTCCACGATGACTGCACCTAGCTTGTCCTGCAATGTGTCTTTAATTTCGGTAATCGTACTCATGGGTTTGCCTCTTAATCAGCCGCTCATACCAAGCAAAGAAATGGCGTAGCCATTTCTTTGCTTGAAAACCCATACTGGGTATTGGTAATACTATATTAAAGCCCAAAACAAGAGAGCCGCCCGCATCGCGGGCGGCTC
>MNZA01000003.1 GCA_001873375.1 Oscillatoriales cyanobacterium CG2_30_44_21 | reverse complement strand
TCAAAGTCTCGAAAAAACCTCTGTAATCTCTTGTAGTGCGATTCAACTTTGGCTTTGCCGCTAAATCCTGTGGCGATTTCCCCTAGGTTTACTGTCTTTACTCGCATTAGCGCGGTCAAGAATATCGACACAAAAGACAGTCTTGCCGCATTCCAAGGCAGATGTTGCTGTAATTTTTCGCGGAATAGGTTAATCTCTTCCATAGGGGTTTTACGGATGCTGTAGTTATCTTCTATAAAACCCCTTCCTGTCTATCTTTGCAACTTTTTGTCCTGTACTAAGTATTCATGCACAAAGCATTAGTGACGCGTCACAGCTTTTAATTATGCTCAATTACTAGCACTCCTTCAACTTTTGTTATTCTTAGGTAAGTCTTCCAACAACATTTATCGCAATGACCACAACGCCGATCGCCCCCAAATCACCTACATTTATTTCTCAGCCAATTTCATCTATCTCCAATCGCCCTGATGCCTTGGGTCGTTTTGGTATCTTTGGCGGTAAGTATGTTCCTGAAACCCTGATGAGCGCTCTAGCAGAACTAGAGACTGCTTTTTATCATTACAAAAATGATCCTGAATTTAATCAAGAACTAGACGGTTACTTGCGGGACTATGTGGGTCGTCCTAGCCCTCTATATTTTGCAGAGCGACTGACGCAGCATTATGGCACGGCTCAGATCTATCTCAAGCGCGAAGATCTTAACCACACTGGCGCTCACAAAATCAATAATGCCCTCGCTCAAGTCTTGCTAGCGATCAGGATGGGCAAAAAACGGGTGATTGCCGAAACTGGCGCTGGACAACATGGAGTTGCCACAGCTACAGTTTGCGCTCGCTTTGGGTTGCAATGTGTGATTTACATGGGCGTGCATGACATGGAGCGCCAATCTTTAAATGTATTTCGGATGAAGTTGATGGGTGCGGAAGTGCGTCCTGTCGAAGCTGGTACTGGCACTCTCAAAGATGCTACTTCTGAGGCAATTCGTGACTGGGTAACTAATGTTGTTGACACGCATTACATTCTCGGCTCAGTGGCGGGGCCTCATCCCTATCCAATGATTGTGCGCGATTTCCATGCCGTAATTGGCAAAGAGAGCCGCCGCCAGAGCCAAGAAAAATGGGGTGGTTTGCCAGATATTTTATTGGCTTGTGTGGGTGGCGGTTCCAATGCAATGGGACTGTTTCATGAGTTTGTCGATGAGCCGAGTGTTCGCTTGATCGGCGTTGAGGCGGCAGGTAAAGGTACAAATACTGAATTTCATGCGGCAACCTTGACCCTTGGACGAGTTGGGGTATTGCATGGCGCAATGAGTTATTTGCTGCAAGATGGACAGGGACAGGTGCAAGAAGCCCATTCCATCAGCGCTGGTTTGGACTACCCTGGGGTGGGGCCTGAACATAGCTATCTCAAGGATCTCGGTCGTGCGGAATACTACAGCGTCACTGACCAAGAAGCCCTAGATGCTTTCCAACGACTTTCCCGCTTAGAGGGGATCATTCCTGCGCTAGAAACTTCCCATGCGATCGCCTATTTAGAAACCCTATGTCCGCAGCTAACTAAGGAGCAGCGTATTGTGATCAATTGCTCTGGTCGCGGCGACAAAGATGTAAACACGGTAATTCAGCATTTAGATCTGTAAAAACTATGGCGCTTGCGCCGCACCTAAGTCAAAAGGCGGCGCATTGCGCCGCCTTTTGACTTAGATATGACAAAATATGTCGTAAAAGACAGAATTTTATGACTTGATGTGATAATGCTAGCAAAAATGAAGCTACATCAACTCTAAGTCGATTTTAGATCGATAAAATTATGGATATTAAGCTCATCAACATCGGCTTTGGTAATATTGTTTCCGCCAACCGTGTTGTGGCGATCGTTAGTCCCGAATCTGCGCCAATTAAACGCATTATCAGTGAGGCGCGTGAACATGGCAAGCTAGTTGATGCTACTTACGGAAGGCGAACTAGAGCTGTAATTGTGACTGATTCGAGTCATGTGGTACTGTCAGCTATTCAACCTGAGACTGTTGCCAATCGCTTTGTGATCAGTAAAGAAGGCGCTGCTGAGTAAAACCCAAGCCAATAATAATTTTGAAAGCGTTGCAAAGCAACGCTTTCAAAATTATTATTGGCTTCAGCAAGAGTGGCAGCGCGAAGCGCCGCCACTCTTACGGTTTGGTGTAACAGGAAAAGTGCTGTAACTATCATTTGGAGTTTATGAAACCTTGAGCGAAGGTAAGCTAATTGTCATCACTGGTCCTAGTGGAGTTGGTAAAGGAACTTTACTGAAAAAGCTGCTAGAAAAATATCCCGATCGCATTTTCTTTTCGATCTCGGCGACGACGCGATCGCCCCGTGCTGGCGAAGAAAATGGCAGGGAATATTTCTTTTGGAGTCGTGCTGAGTTTGAACAAAAACGTGATGCTGGCGAATTTTTGGAATTTGCTGAATATGCGGGAAATCTTTACGGTACGCCAATCTCGGCAATCAATCAGGCGATTGAATTGGGAAGAATTGTTTTACTCGAAATTGAACTAGAAGGGGCGCGACAGGTAGCAATATCTTTTCCGAGGGCAAAGCGAATCTTTATCAGTCCGCCATCGATGGAAGTGTTAGAGAGCCGACTGCGCGATCGCCGTACTGATGATCAGCAGCAGATCGCCAAGCGATTGCACCATGCCAAGTTAGAGGTGGCGGCTGCCGATGAGTTTGACATCACTATTATTAATGACAATTTGGAAGTTGCCTTTCAACAGTTAGAACAAGCAGTCATACCAAATTAATGGCGGCGCATCGCGCCGCCATTAATTTGTTTTATACATTGCTAAGGCAGTTTGACCATATTGGCGGCGATCGCAACAAATTAAATTACCCATTTGGTCAGGCAGTGGTCGCAGGCGATCGCATTCGGCGATTACTAAGGCTCCGTCAGTTAATAATGCAGACAAACATTTCAGAACAGGTTCGTACAGTTCGCTCTGGTAAGGGGGATCAAAATAAACTAGATCAAAAGTCTGTGGTGATAGCTTAGGCAAAACTTTGATCGCATCCCCTTTAATTACTTGGAATTTTTGTTCCCCTCGCGCAATTTTTTGCCAGTTCTCATTAATAATGCGACAGGCGATCGCCGATAGTTCAATTCCCACAACTTGCTTGGCTCCCCTTGCAAGAGCTTCTGCACCCATTGCCCCTGAACCTGCACAGATGTCTAACCAGTTAGCATCTTTAACTCGACTTTGCAAAATATTAAAAACCGCCGCCCTGACTTTGCTTGGCGTTGGACGGGTTGCTAAACCCGCTAGGGTTTTGATCGGGCGATCACCATGAATACGAATTGACATTTGCGATTGGATATTAGTTTGAGTAGTATAGCCGTAGCCATTCTTGTTAGAACACAAAACCAAAAGGCAAGGGGCGGCGCGAAGCGCCGCCACTTGCCTTTTGCTAGTTATACCAATTCACAAAAGTGTGACTACACTTTTGTGAATTGAAAATCAAACCCAGTAAGGGTTTTTAAATAAATGGCGTAGCCATTTATTTATTTGGTATTACAGCTAGCCAAGGGGCAGGTTTACTGTAAAAGTCGTGCCTTGATTAACCTTGCTTTCCACATTGATCTTGCCTTGGTGACTTGCGGCGATCGCCTGCGCGATCGCTAAGCCTAGCCCTGAGCCACTAGTGGAGCTATTGCCTGATTTGGAACTAGATTTGCTAGCTTTTTGAGGTTGATAGCGATAGAACCGTTCAAATATTTGCGATAGTTCAGCTTCAGGAATACCAATGCCAGTATCTTTGATTTGGATTTGAGCTTGATTTTGAGAAGTAATCGATTGGGCGGTAATTTGAACTGTGCCTGTTTTGGATGTATAGGCGATCGCATTACTGATAAGGTTGGTAAATAAGCGCCCTAATTGATCGCGATCGCCGACGATCAGGATCTTCGGCTCTGGATCAATTAACTCCAGACAAATCTCTTTTTGCTGGGCGATCGCCCTTTGTTCTTCGCCAACTTCACTCAAAACTTGCCACAAATCACAAACTTCTCGCTTCTGATTAGCCAGCTTTGTCAGTCCACCGTCATGTCTTGCCAAAAATAATAAATCTTCAATCAGCTTGCCCAATCGCCGCGTAATTCTCTCGACAGTCTTCAACTGCGATCGCTGAAATTCCAGATCAGGATCAGGGTCAGCAAGGGCAACTTGGACATTGGTTTGAATGACGGCGATCGGGTTCCGAAGCTCATGGGAAGCATCGGCAGTAAATTGCTTCAGCCTTTGATAAGACTGGTCAACAGGTTCCATCGCTAGCCCTGCTAGCCACCAACCACATAGCAAAACCACAAACACCATCAGGGTTGTGCCGATCGCCAAATCCAGAAACAACTGCTTTACTGGCTTCGTAACCTCAAACCAAGGATGACTGATCCGTAAATAGCCCCAGAGCTTGCCATTAATCACGATTGGTTCCGTCATCTGCCGCAGTGGTTCCGCTTCCGTCAAATGCACAGTTCGATAAACTGGTTGCAAGATTCCCTTTTCGCGTTGTTGCAATGACTCGACATTGGCATTAGTTGACCAAAGCACCGCCCCACTGGCAGCAAACCAGTCAATATCAATGTGGTCAGCATCAATCTCTTGAGTATTTGCTGAGAAGTTTTGGCTAAAATCTGACTCCAAATCAATCAAATTGGAACGAATTAGCGATCGCTCAATAACTTCCGCAACATGATCAATCGTGTCATCAATGCGATCAATCAAAGTTGTCTGCACATACAAATAGAATCCTGTCGCAAAGACAACCAACAAAATCGCCGTCACCGTCGCATACCAAAGGGCTAAGCGGCGGCGCATTGATTGAAATACAGGGTTAGGAGAAAATGTCATAAATGATGTTATACCAAATAAAGAAATTTTTGAAAGCGCGGCTACGCCGCGCTTTCAAAAATTTCTCAGT
>MNZA01000237.1 GCA_001873375.1 Oscillatoriales cyanobacterium CG2_30_44_21 | reverse complement strand
AACTGTTTGTCATGGTGCGGGAGAATATGCTAGAGATGAAGATGGTGATGATTTCTGTGAAGTTCATGTCAATACCATGGAAGGCTTTTGGTCGCTTTTGCGCTCTTGGTTACGTCCTCATCGTGGTATTTCTCAAGAAAAGTTACCTTTGTATTTGGGCTTCTTTGAGTTTGTTCATAATGCCAAGAGGAGGGGAAAAGCTCTGCTGAGTGCTTTGTTGGACTCTCTCCTTTCTTTACCTCCCCGAAACACCTATTGAGCCGAGGTTTTTTGATTTGCCAGTGGTTAACTTTTCGTGTATTTTGTTTGGCACGATCGCATACTTCTGATGCGATTTTATCCGTTGGTCTAAGAGGTTTTTCTGTATGCGGTGTCAGCCTAATTTTTTCGGTGCGATCGCCACAAGTCTCATCGTTTTCGTTAGCACCCCGCCTCTATGGGCGGAACTACCTCCAGCGCTAAAGATTAGCCAACAGGATCTTAACTCCTTGCCGCAGATGGCATCCTTGATATATGTATCACCCTTGGCGAATAGCAATGGCGATGGCTCTCCTAATAATCCTTATCCATCAATCACCGCCGCGATCGCTAGCAAACCAATCGCAGGAACAGTGATTCAGCTAAATCAGGGACTGTATAGCGTTCAAAATGGTGAGATTTTCCCCATTCGCCTACCCGCAGGTGTAACCCTTCGCAGTGAGCCATCAATTAAGGGTGTGAATACAATAATTAGTGGCAGTGGCAAGTTTATCAGCCCATCCTTTGCCAGCCAAAATATCACCATCCTCGCCAATGATGATGTCAGGATTGAAGGGGTTTCGGTGACTAATCCTGAAACAAGGGGAACAGCGCTATGGGTGGAATCAGGGAAGCGCGTCAGCATCTTGAACAATACTTTTATAAATAGTAATCGTGAAGGTATTTTTCTGACTGGTTCGGCAAATACGGTGATTAGCGACAATATTTTCAAAAAGAATGGCGCTAATGGAATGTCGGCAGTGGGAAGCAGTACGGGCGAGATTCGTAATAATACCTTTGAAGATACTGGTTTTGGCATCGCCATCGGTCAGCGATCACAGGTAATGGTAAGCAATAACAACATTATCAATAATGTTGATGGCATCATTATTTCCAACCTTGCTGCACCGACCCTAAGAAACAATCTAATTTCCGATAATAAGCGCAATGGCATCGCCATCCTCAAGGATCGCAAAGGCTATCCCACACCAGATTTGGGAACTTCAGGCAATCTCGGCAAAAATATTTTTCGGAATAATCTTGGTCAAGATTTAAACAATAATTCAGGAGTTACCCAAGTTGCGGTGGGTAATGAACTTAATCCTAAAAAGGTGACGGGCAAGATCGCGTTTGTGGGCGATGCACCAGCAACACCTGCCCCTGAAATTGCGGTTACGCCATTGCCTATGGCTAGGGTCGTGCCACCCACGGTGAGCGCAATCAATCCAACAGATATAGAGATTACGCGATCGCCTCAACCTAATCTCCCTGCCCCAATCAGCTTGCCAAGAGCTTTACCACCGTCTCAAAACAGCATTTTGATTGACTCATTACCCGCAGTACCACCAATTATCACGAATAACCCTTCAAGACTTACAGCCCCCCCAGTCACTCCTGCCATTGTGCCAACAGTGACCAGTCCATCGGCAAGTCCTCAAGAAATTTTGATTGATCGCGATCCTGTGCCGATGGCTCCGCCACGAGCTTTTGTAAATCAACCTGTCAGGCGATCGCCTATCACTTCTCCTAAGCCCGCCGCCCAACCAATTCCGATCATTCCCGAATCGATCGCCGCACCAATTCCTAGCCAAGTTAATTTCAACCCCAGAATTGCCGCACTAGTGCCGCTTCCAGCTAGTGAGTCTGCGCCCTACTTGGTAGTCATTGCATCCAATGACGAGGCAACCCTCAGCCGAGTTCGTAGTGCTGTGCCTGATGCCAAGCTGATTCCGTCAAGGTTTGGCAATATTATTAAAGTCCAAGGCTATCCCGATCGCGATCGCGCCGAAGTTTTGAGAATAATCATGAAATCAGAAATCGGACTAGATGCCCGTGTGGTTCACGAAAATAGTTTGTAAGTAAACCCCATCCCTTCCGCCCGCGTAGCGGGCGGAAGGGATGGGGTTTACTTATGCCTATTAATACCTACCTGAATTAAAAACCCAGAGAAATTTTTGTGCATCGCGGCGGAGCCGCGATGCACAAAAATTTCTCTGT
The DNA here is from genome assembly GCA_001873375.1 of Oscillatoriales cyanobacterium CG2_30_44_21. Lineage (GTDB taxonomy): Bacteria > Cyanobacteriota > Cyanobacteriia > Pseudanabaenales > Pseudanabaenaceae > Pseudanabaena. Next base: position 2,715 of record MNZA01000237.1, on the reverse strand, counting down.
ACTACTGAAAGCCACCTATCGTTTTTGTAACTTCACCATAAAAAATCCATCCATATTGTGTTCGTGGGGCAAAACTTTCACCCAACCCCGATCGCTAGCAAAATGGGATGCAGGACTATCCGCACTCGGCGGCACAATTTGCCAATCAGGATGCTTGGCTAAAAACTGGGTAATGACTTCTTCATTTTCGGCAGGATGGAGGGTGCAAGTGCTGTAAACAATTGTGCCTTCAGGCTTTAGCCAGTGAGTGGCGCGATCGAGGATTTCGATTTGGGTTTTGGCTAGTTTGTAAGGCTCCTCGGGAGTTTGTCGCCACCGCGCATCGGCATGGCGATGAAGCGTACCCAGTCCAGAGCAAGGCACATCCAGCAAAACGCGATCGCATTTTTCGCCTAATACTTTTTCAGCATCAAACTCTCGACAATCGACCTCGATTGTTTGGACATTCGTGATCCCCAGACGTGATGTATTTTGTTCTACTTTTTTAAGGCGATTATTGAGCCGATCAAGGGCGTATACTTTGCCAGTATTTTTGAGGCGATCGCTGATATGGGTCGTTTTCCCCCCTGGGGCAGCGCAGGCATCAATAATGATCTCGTTGGGTTGCGGGTCTAATAAATAAGTAACTAGCTGCGCGCTAGCATCCTGCACTGACCACCAACCCTCTTTAAATTTAGGTAATTGACTGACATCACCCGCACCCTGCGCCACCCGAATACCATCGGGAAGATGGGGAATTGGCTCAGCCTTGATATCGGCTTCGGCAAAGGCGGCGAGGACTTGATCCCGCGTTGCGTGCAGGAGGTTAACTCGTAAATCTAAATGAGGGGTTTGGTTAAACCAAGTGCAAATATCGGCGATCGCTTCTTGACCAAATTCCTTTTGCCATAGCTCGATTAGCCATTCGGGAAAGCTATAAAAGCTGGCAATATCCGTAATTTGCGTGAGGATATCTTCTTTCTCTTTAGCTCTGAGTATGGATCGCATCACACCATTGGCAAATCCCGATAGCCCTGTCAAATTATTTTGTTTAACCAATTCCACGGTGGAGTGAACGATCGCTGATGGTTTAATGCGATCCAGAAAACATAGCTGATAGATGCCAATCTGTAAGATTATTAATAGGTCTGGTGGTAATTTTGCGGTTGGTTTTTGTGAGAAGTTTTGCAAAATCGCCAGTAAAGTTTTTTGGCGGCGTGTGCATCCGTACACTAGCTCCGTAATCAGGCGGCGATCGCTTTCAAGGAGAGTTGAATTGTCTTGGCGTGAAAGCGTACAGTCGAGTGCTACATCAGCATAGGCATTGCGCCGTTGAATTAGCCTAAGCGCTTCTAGGGCAATCTGTCGAGAATTTTTACTCGTCGTCATTGGTAATTTTAATGAAAGTTAAAAGTGGAACTAAGGGCAGTTAAAAATAAAACTTCAGAAGTTGTAGCGATCGCTTATGCAAAATTAAATTGCTGCACTGTAGACAAAAGCAGTCATAGTTTGGTATTTAAAGCGTATATTTGGTTGATTTTCAATCTTCTCTTATAAAGCTCAAATGTCTGTAAAAAGGTTGAAGTTAGTGTGGGTGTGAGGAACGGTAATGGTTGATACTGGCGTAAGAGTTAGAAAGGCAAGGCTTTTTACAGGAAGCAGTACAGCAATTGGTTTGGCGATTGGTTTAATAATTTTAATTGTTAGTGTCGATCTTTTCTTGCATCCTAATATAAGTTCAACTCTTTTATTACCCTTTACTGTGGGGGCGATGGGATCAGCTTTGTTAGGAATTGTGGCTGTGCCAGCACTGCGCCGCCTCAAAGCAGGGCAAATCATCCGCGAAGATGGACCACAGGCTCATCTTAAAAAGCAAGGAACTCCCACCATGGGCGGGATATTCATTGTACCAGTTGGGATCTTGCTAGGTATCCTATGGTCTGGCTTCAATGCCAATGTGATCGCTTGCAGTTTATTGACACTCTCCTTCGCTTTTATCGGCTGGCTGGACGACTGGAAAATTTTACGCCGCCATTCTAATAAGGGCTTATCGCCAAGATCCAAATTACTTTTACAGACATTCTTTGGATCTTGTTTCTGCGTTTGGCTATTACTTACGCAAAATTGGCAGGCGATCGCGACCATCAGCTTGCCATTTAAGCTAGCGATCCCCTTGGGATTATTGTTTTTCCCACTCTCAATTTTTGTATTTCTGGGTAGCAGTAATGCGACTAACCTCACCGATGGACTGGATGGCTTGGCTGGGGGGACTGGGGCGATCGCTCTATTTGGCATGGCTTTAATTTTGTTTCCCAAGAATCCAGAATTAGCGATTTTCTGTATGTGTTTGGGTGGCAGCTATCTCGGTTTCCTATGGCATAACCGCTATCCTGCGCGTGTATTCATGGGCGACACTGGATCTCTAGCTCTGGGGGGAGCCTTGGCTTCTACCGCAATTCTTGGTAACTTACTATGGGCTTTTGCGATTGTCGGAGCAATCTTCATCTGGGAATCGATTTCTGTAATTGCACAGGTTAGCTACTACAAAGCGACTAAGGATGAGACGGGAACTGGTAAGCGTCTATTCAAAATGGCTCCTTTTCATCACCACCTAGAGTTAAGTGGCTGGCATGAGCTACAGGTTGTCAGAGCATTTTATTTAACTGGAATGTTTTTAGTTGGTTTGTCTTTGCTAATCAGCAAACTCTAAAAGCTAGAGAGAGGCGGCGCAAAGCG
>MNZA01000119.1:1739-21214 GCA_001873375.1 Oscillatoriales cyanobacterium CG2_30_44_21 | reverse complement strand
CCTTTTGGTTTTGCAAGGGTGCTAATTAAACGAACCACAAGAAAAAGTTTGCCAGCGTTGCAAAGCAACGCTGGCAAACTTTTTCTTGGTTTGGGTTTGAGCGCAAAGCGCTGTAAGCTTTTCAGCAGAAAGTTATACCAAATAAAGAAATGGCTACGCCATTTCTTTATTTAAAAACCCATACTGGGTTTAGTTTTCAATTCACAAAAATGTGACAACACTTTTGTGAATTAGTATTATTGAGGAATGTAAGGAATGAAAGTTGATCGGTGGGCGATCGCCATATTGTTGTGGGGACTGCTGTTTCGGGTGATCTGTGCAATTTATCTAAATGTTGGTTTTGACGAAACTTATTATTACCTCTATACCCAAAACCTCAACCTGAGCTACTTTGACCATCCGCCATTGGTAGCCTTTACGGCAGGGTTGGGCGTGTGGCTCACAGGCGCAGTCACGCCCTTTACGATTCGCCTCGGTGGGGTGTTGCTGTATACAGGCACATTATTTTTCACCTACTTAGCCAGCAAAAAATTATTTGGTGATCGCGCCGCAACTCTAACGCTGGCAATTTTGACGACTGTTCCCATTTTTCAGATTGCCTTCGGTATTCTCACCCTTCCTGACAATGCTTTGATGTTTTTCTGGGCAGTTTGTCTGTGGGTCGCCACTGAGGAGTTTTTTCCTAATCGCCCTAGGGAATATCAGCCCACCTATCGTCTTGCCCTAATTGGGCTACTAGTGGGACTTGCCTTTTTGGGTAAATATCATGGCGTACTGCTAGGCGGCGGACTGGTCTTGTTTTGCATGATCAGTAAGCCCCATCGCGCCACCCTATTTTCTATCTGGACTTTGGCTGCGATCGCCCTATTACTGGCAGTGTCATCGCCCGTCCTGATTTGGAATGCCCAGCATGAATGGGCTTCCTTTCGCTTTCAAAGTGGTCGCGCCGTACCAGCTCAGGGCTACAACTTTGAGCGTCTGCTCGTTACTGTTTTACTGGCTCTAGGCTATCTATTCCCCACTTTTGGGATTCCGATTTGGTGGACGAGTTTTCGCACTTTGGGAGAATTACTTTCAATTAAAAATCGTCAATATCAAGATGAGCAAATTGCGATCGCTTCAGAAATTCTGAACCAAAAAAGATTATTAATTCTTTGTGTATCCCTGCCCATCTTTTTTGGATTTACCTTTATGGGCGGCTTTATTCAAATTCTGCCCTCATGGCATATGCCAGGATTTTTCGGCGCGACCTTGCTCTTGGGAGAACGCGCCGCCACAGTGCAGTTAAAGCGTCCCCAATTTATCCGCAATTGGCTCTGGGGTTCGGGTATTGTGATTTTGCCATTACTGATGATAGGACTGCTCCATGTGCATTTGGGGATCGCCCAAAAAGGCGGAAACGCGGCGATCGCAGGGGGATTCTGGGAAGCTAAGGATGATCCCTCCACGCAAATGATTGACATTGAGCAGTTACGCCAAGCTTTTATTGATTCACCACTATTAAAAGAAGAGTTAGCCAAATCAGATTTTGTATTTAGCAATAATTTCTTTGTGGCAGGGCAAGTGGGCATGGCGATCGAGCCATTGGGTAAAAAAGTCACCTGCTTTGACGAAGACCTGCGCGGCTTTGCGTACTGGAGTAAAGCTGAAGATTTTGTTGGCAAGTCCTCCTTGTATGTGACCTCAGAATTATTTTTAAAAGACGATCGCTATCCTCAGCCCCTAGACAAGTACCAAGGATATTTCCAGTCTCTACAAAAAATTGCCGATATTCCCATTAAACGCGGCGGACAAGCAGTACAAATTTTCCCTGTCTACCGTGCTTCACCAATGCTCAAACCCTATCCACGTCCCTACGGATAAGTATTAAAGAAATGGCGTAGCCATTTCTTTACAGCGCTATGCGCTCAAACTCGAAGCAAGAATAATTTAACAGCGTGGCTTCGCCACGCTGTTAAATTATTCTTGCTTCGTACTAAAAAGAGGGCAGATGCTAAGCATCTGCCCTCTTTTTGATACATCAAAGAATATTTTATGAATCGCGGCTCCGCCGCGATTCATAAAATATTACTTAGATTCAGTAAAGTCAGCATCAATGACATTATCATCACCGCTTGCCGCATCGCGAGTGCTGTCTTCAGGAGCCGCACCATCTTGAGGAGCTTCAGCACCACCTTGTTGATAGACCGAAGCACTAAGAGCATAAAGTGCTTGCTTCAGTTCTTCAGCTTGGCTGGTAATTGCCTCATGGTCTTCCTTGGCGAGTGATTCACGCAAGTCCTTAACCAGTCCTTCGATCTTGGTCTTGTCCGCTTCAGGAACCTTGTCACCAAGATCCTTGATTTGCTTCTCAGCTTGGTAAGCCAATGAATCAGCTTGGTTCTTCGCTTCGATGCGATCGCGCTTCTCTTTGTCAGCTGAAGAATTACGCTCAGCTTCATTAACCATGCGCTCCACTTCATCCTTAGGCAAGGTGGAAGCACCAGAGATGGAGATGGTTTGGACTTTGCCCGTTCCCTTGTCCTTTGCAGTTACGGATAGCAAACCGTTAGCATCAATGTCGAAGATAACTTCGATCTGAGGTACGCCACGAGGAGCAGGAGGGATACCGTCGAGACGGAAGGTTCCCAAACTCTTGTTATCGTTGGACATTTCGCGCTCACCTTGGAGAACGTGAATTTCCACATTGCTTTGTCCATCAACGGCAGTCGAGAAGACTTCCGATTTCTTGGTAGGAACGGTGGTATTTCTAGGAATAATCTTGGTCATCACACCGCCCAAGGTTTCGACACCGAGGGATAGAGGCGTAACGTCAAGCAAGAGAATGTCCTTGACTTCACCAGCCAATACACCCGCTTGCACGGCTGCACCGATCGCCACCACTTCATCAGGGTTAACGCTTTGGTTAGGCTCCTTGCCCAGAATCTTCTTAACGACTTCTTGTACCGCAGGGATACGGGTGGAACCACCAACTAGAACCACTTCATCGATCTTCACCTTGTCGATCTTGGCATCACGGATTGCTTGCTCAACAGGAATACGGCAGCGATCAATTAGGTCAGAACAAAGTTCTTCAAACTTGGCACGGGTCAAGGTGGTGTCTAAGTGCTTAGGTCCATCTTGGGTGGCGGTGATGAAGGGCAGGTTGATTTCAGTTTGGCTAACGCTCGAAAGTTCAATCTTGGCTTTTTCTGCCGCTTCAGTCAAACGTTGCAGTGCTTGTTTGTCCTTGCGCAGGTCGATACCTTCTGCCGACTGGAACTGACCCGCTAAGAAATCAACGATCTTTTTATCGAAGTCATCACCACCGAGGTGAGTGTCGCCACTGGTGGACATTACTTCAAATACGCCATCGCCAACTTCAAGGATCGATACGTCAAAAGTACCGCCGCCAAGGTCAAATACCAAGATAGTTTCGTTGGTTTTGCTATCGAGTCCATAAGCCAATGCCGCAGCAGTAGGCTCGTTGATGATCCGCAGAACTTCCACACCCGCGATTTTGCCTGCGTCCTTGGTGGCTTGGCGCTGCGAGTCATTGAAATATGCTGGAACAGTGATCACAGCTTGGGTTACAGTTTCGCCGAGATACTTGCTGGCATCATCAACTAACTTACGCAAAACCTGTGAAGAAATTTCTTCAGGGGCAAATTGCTTGCCTGCGGCGGGAGCGTCAATTTTGACATTTTCGCCAACTTTCATAACTTTGTAAGCGACTTGCTTGGATTCGCCGCTAACTTCGTCATAACGACGACCGATAAAGCGCTTTACTGAATAAAAAGTGTTATCGGTATTCATTACCGCTTGGCGCTTGGCGATTTGACCGACAAGGCGATCGCCATTTTTGGCATAAGCAACTACTGAAGGTGTGGTACGGAAGCCTTCGGCGTTTGCAATCACCGTTGGCTTGCCCCCTTCCATGACGGCGACGACTGAGTTTGTCGTACCTAAGTCGATTCCAACTACTTTAGCCATAAGGCTTCCCAACTCCTAAATTTTATTAATCTTTGTATGTCATACAAGATTAGCTACTTTTCTCAATTAGCACATCAGGGGGACTCTACCTAATTCTGTAGGGTTTCCCGTACAAGCTATTACCCCAAGCTCTACAGCGCAAAGCACTGACCTAATAAATCCAGAAAAAATTTGCTGTTTAAAACCCAGAAGTTGTTCCGCCCGCTACGCGGGCGGAACAACTTCTGGGTTTGGGTTTTAATTAAGCAGAGCCACTTACCAAATAGAGAAATGGCTCCGCCATTTCTCTATTTGGTATTACTCAACCGTGACAGACTTAGCGAGATTTCGGGGTTGATCGACATCTAGCCCACGATGAGCCGCCACATGGTAGGCCAAAAGCTGCAAGGGTATGACAGTAAGTACAGGCGAAAAGATTTCATCAACGATGGGAATTGGCAGAATGTAATCAAATACTTCATCGGCGGCAGGGTCATCTAAGGGCGCAACACCGATTAATTTGGCATCCCTCGCTTTAGCTTCTTGAGAATTGGATAGCACTTTTTCATAGACAGCCCCAGGGGTGGCGATCGCAACTACAGGTACATCTTCATCGAGTAAGGCGATCGGTCCATGCTTCATCTCCCCTGCAGGATAGCCTTCTGCGTGGATGTAACTGATCTCCTTGAGCTTGAGTGCGCCTTCAAGGGCGATCGGGAAGTTGATGCCACGCCCGAGAAAGATAAAGTCTTTAGTATGGGTGAATTGTCGCGATAGGTCTTCGATATAGCGTTCTTGACTTTCCAAAATCCGTTCCATATAGGCAGGAAGTTGTCGCAATCCTTCAACGATCTCTTGGTTCCGCGCTTCGGAAATTTTGCCATTTGCCGCGCCAAACTCTAGAGCTAGTAAGTAGAAAATTAGTAACTGAGCCACGAAGGTTTTAGTTGCCGCAACACCGATCTCGATTCCTGCTTGGGTATCAATCACAGCATCGGCGATTCTACCGATGGAACTTTCCACGCGATTGGTGATGCCGAGGCAGCGATCGCCCCTTGACTTGGCTAATTCGAGGGCAGCGAGGGTATCGGCGGTTTCGCCAGATTGGGTCACGCCAATTACCAAAGTATTCGCTAAAGATGGCGGCGGCGAGTATCGATATTCCGAAGCATATTGAACGGTAGTGGGAACCCCTGCGAGTTGTTCTAGGAGATATTTACCCACTAGAGAAGCGTGCCAGCTTGTGCCGCAGGCGATTATTTCCACCCGTTCGATCTTTTCCATAAAGCCTGCGGGTAGACGCAAATGGACTTGATTGGCTTCACTGATGTAGGTGGCTAAGCCAGAGCGAAATACTCCAGGTTGTTCATAAATCTCCTTGAGCATATAGTGCTTAAAGCCCTGCTTCTCCACCATTGTGGGATTCCAGTTGAGGGTTTGAGGGGAGCGGCGCAGGCGATCGCCTTTGGCATTGTAGACCTGTACTGATTCCCTTGTAATTCGAGCGAGTTCACCATTTTCAAGAGAAATTACATTGCGGGTATAAGCTACCAGTGCGGGAGTATCTGAAGCACAAAAGTTCTCATCTTTACCGATGCCAATCACCAATGGAGCTTGCTGGCGAACTACGACTAACTCATCGGGATAGTCGGCATGGATAACTGCGATCGCATAGGCTCCATGTAATTTTTCGACTGCTAGTCGCACCGCTTCAAAGAGAACTGAGGGAGAATTTTGGGGAATGATATTCCCTTGCTTTTCTATTTGATGGAGAAATTCGGCAATCAAATGGGGAATTACTTCAGTATCGGTTTCACTAACAAAAATATGACCAAGTTCCTTTAGGTCTGTCCGCAGTGGCAGGTAATTTTCTACGATGCCATTCTGGACAACTGCGAGATTGCCAATCGTGTTGGTGTGGGGATGGGCATTGTGTTCTTCGGGCTTGCCGTGAGTTGCCCAGCGCGTATGTCCGATGCCAATCGGAGCTTGGAGAGCCGTATCGAGATTTAGCTTTTCTTCTAGGTGAATCAATTTGCCCTTGGCTCTCACCCGATGGAGATTGCGATCGCCGAGGGGAATTGTGGCAACGCCTGCGGAGTCGTAACCGCGATATTCGAGCTTGCGTAAGCCCGATATCAAAACTTCATTTGCCGAACGATGTCCGATGTAGCCAACAATTCCACACATAATGCTCCACAGATGAGGCTGAGTTCAAAATTGATTATTGTATTTAAACACATCGCCGTAAGCCAGAATTATGAATGGCGGCAAAGATGGCTCTCGTTCTAACAAAAAATCTAGAATAATATTGGTATCAACTAAAACTCTCACTACAAATACTTCTCCACCCGTCGATCTTCTAGCATTGCAGCTACCTGTTCGTCATTTGGTGCAGGTTGGTCTGTTTTTAATAGACCCTGCATCCGTCGAATTGCGCCAGAGCGATCATTATTAAAGAGTGATTGATTCTGCAATGAGTCAATTATGGCGCTTACTAACGCAAGCCGATCATTAGGAGGTAGCTTGAAAATCTGCTCTTTAAGTTCTTGTAATAACACAGACAGATAGCTCCTATGCTTGAATTGGCATCTAATGTATTAACTACATTATGAAAGATTTCGCTCCATAGAAATCATTTGCGAATTGGTACAGTTAGTGCTTACTGTCTAGCAAACTTCTGGCAGCCTCTTCAATATTTGATTGCTTGATTAGAGATTCGCCGACTAGGACTGCACTTGCTCCACAGGTCTGCACGAAGTCCAAATCTTGACGGGTATAAATTCCTGATTCGCTAACCCAGAGATATTTATTTTTAATCTCAGGCGCTAACTTATCCATCAGAATTTGAGTTTGTTCTAAATTAACTACAAAAGTTTCTAGATTGCGGTTATTAATGCCAATTAGCCGCACATCAGGAATTTTTAAAACGCGATTAAGTTCTGCCTGAGTATGTACCTCCACTAGAGCGGTCATGCCTAAATCATGAATTAGAGCTTGTAGCTCAGTTAAATCCGCATCCGTGAGAATTGCTGCAATCAGCAATACGGCATCCGCACCATGCGATCGCCCCATGTAGATTTGATAGGGATCAATAATAAATTCTTTGCAGAGTAACGGTAGCTCAACGGCTTGGCGCACTAATTGCAGATTAGCAAAACTGCCTTGAAAAAAATGCTGATCGGTCAGTACCGATAAGCAACTTGCGCCACCTCGTTCATAGGCTTGAGCAACTACCACAGGATCAAAGTCCTCACGAAATACACCCTTGCTCGGTGAGGCTTTCTTGACTTCGGCGATTAAAGCTGGCTTAACGGTTGAATTTTGTAAGCTTTTGTAAAAGTCTTTGACTGGCAAATTAACAGCCTTAGCTTTGAATGATTCTAATGACTCACCCGCATACATTTGAGCAACTTCACGCTCCTTCTGCCATACAATTTTTTCTAAAATATTTTGTGGCTGGTCGCTGTTGGCGGCGATCGCGTAGCCCTTGTTGCTAGCTGATGGAGATTGACGGCGTACTTGCATGGACAGATCGATGTAATGGTGAAGCGAGTCTTGAATCACCATACTACTACAGCGCTTTACGCTCAAACCCCAAAGGGGGCTGAAGCGCCCGCCTCGAGAGCGCGTCAGCCCCTTTTTACCCAAGAATTAAAGATGCGGCTGTATTGTCAAGTTTTTAGTGATTTGTAAATTGTGAGCTTTCTTTATAAGCAAAGCGCTCATTTTTCGGTATATTTGCGTGTGTAATCTGAGTTAAGCATAGTTTTTATGAGCGCGATCGCCAACTCTAACCAACCCGAAGACACAGCCAAAACTTCGCGAGTTTCATCCAACAGGCGCATATGGGCTAATATCCCTTGGAAAAAGTTATCCAGTTTGCTGATGGCGATCGCGCTGTGCTTTTACCTCACAGCTTGCGGCAGTAAGGATAAGGCAGTTAGTGTGGCTCCTGTTAAGCCAGTATCGATCTCCGCAGGCATTACTGAAGTTGCCCCACCACAGGAAATTCAGCGGCTCAATCATATCCTTGATCGCTACGAACCCCAAATCAAGATCATTAGCCCTAGCCCTGATCAAGTGCTTGCCGATACGCAAGTGTCTGTAAAGTTTGATGTTAAAAATTTACCGATTTTTAAAAATGCTGAATTTGGGCTTGGTCCGCATATTCACATTGCACTAGACAATCAAGAATACAAGGCTCTCTACGACCTCAACCAAGCGATAACCTTTGACAACCTCGGCGCAGGAACCCATACGCTCCGCGCCTTTGCCTCTCGTCCTTGGCATGAGAGTTTCAAAAATAAAGGAGCTTACGCCCAAGCGACTTTTCATGTCTTGACTAAGACTGGTGAAAACACACCAGAGCCACAAGTGCCGCTATTGACCTACAGCCGACCTGTGGGAACCTATGGCGCTGAGCCAATCATGCTCGATTTTTATCTGCAAAATGCGCCGCAGCACTTGCTGGGCAATGATGACGAGGTGCTGAATGACTGGCAGGTTCGCGCCACGGTTGACGGACAGAGCTTTACCTTTGATCGCTGGGAGCCAATTTACTTAACAGGATTTAAAACTGGTCAAAACTGGGTCAAGTTGGAATTGCTAGAGCCAGATGGTGAGGCGATCGCCAATGTTTTTAGTAGCACCGCCCATGTGATCAACTATCAGCCCAGTAGCAATGATACGCTCGCCCGTTTGATACGTGGCGAAAAGATTGCCAACATTGAGGCGATCGTCAATCCTGACTATGTACCACCCGCACCTGTCGCCACCCCAGAGCCTGAAGCGATCGCCGCTCCAGAGACAGTTGCCTCTCCCGAACCAGTCGCCGCGCCTGTGGAAGAAGCAAAACCTGCGGAAGCAACTCCAGAACCAGTGCAGCCTGCTACACCTGCCAAAGTAAGCGCCCCACCCGCTGAGGTTCCCCAAGTCACTGAGTCCGAGCCAACTGCTGTTCCTGAAGAAGCGATCGCTCAGCCAGTGCGAAGAAATTATCTCAAGGATTATTTTGACAAACGAGCCAAGGATCTGGCGGCAGCTAAGGCAATTAATGAACCTGCTAGTACTTCCGATGCGCCAGTGGTTACTGACCTCAAGGCAACCACTTCAACGACTGTGAAGGTATTGCCAACTAAATAAAAGAAACAGAGGCGGCGCAATGCGCCGCCTCTGTTTCTTTTATTTCAAGCTACAAATGGCGGCGCATCGCGCCGCCATTTGTAGCTTGGTTTTTAAGAAAGCGCGAAGTGCTGTACGAACTTAGGAAGAAGAAAAAACTTGAATATTGAACTAAATTGTGAAATTTATCCCGAAGTTGCCGATCGCCATCCCATTACCCTCGAAACATGGGCGGAATGGTTTGTAGTTTGGGGAAGATATCTACTGACCGACAAAGAGGATATTGACTACGAACTATCATTGGCAATTGCTGATGACAAAGCTATTCAAGAGTTAAATAATCAGTACCGTCAGCAAGATCGCCCCACCGATGTATTGTCCTTCGCCGCCCTAGAATCTGATCTGCCAGAAATTCCATTAGGTATGTCTGATTACCACGAGCCAACTTATTTGGGTGATATTATCATTTCGCAAACCACAGCTATCCGTCAGGCTCAGGAACGCGAACATTCCTTAACCTATGAGTTAGCTTGGTTAGCGGCGCATGGTTTACTACATTTAATCGGCTGGGATCATCCCGATTACGAAAGTTTAGAAGCGATGCTGGCTGAGCAAGACAAGCTGCTCAATCTGATTTCCTTACTAACGTGATCATGTTGTGGAAGCTAAGCGATCGCAACAAAAATTATCTAAAAATGGAAACTCTAAGCACCATTTTTTAGTCCCAATAGGGGAAGTCGATAATTGTCGATAGGTATTGTAGTTTCTCGCAGCGCAAATCTAAGTAGCTAGGCACAAGTAAACCTAAAACCAAAAAGGTTGTTCCGCCCGCGAAGCGGGCGGAACAACCTCTGGTTTTGGGTTTTAGTTAAGCCCATCTACTTATTGGCAAAATCTATTTGGAAGTATCTCCATGAATAATGATTTAACGCTACAGAGACTTTTTTCATCCACAAATCCTTTTTTATCGGAGCCGATGCCAGAAAGCAATCAATTTCAAGACCCTGATCCCCAAAATATTCAACGTAGTCATTCCTTTCAAGTCGCATCTAGCCTGCTACTTAGTTTTCGATACGCGGCACAGGGAGTCAGTTATGCTTTTTGGACTCAAAGAAATTTTCGGATTCACTTAGCCATTGGCGTGATCGCTCTAAGCTTGAGTCTTTATTTACAAATTCCAGCCGTTTCCTGTGCGGTAATTAGTTTGACGATCGCCTTGGTTTTGGTTTTAGAGCTGCTGAATACCGCTTTGGAGGCAGTCGTGGACTTGACTGTGGGACGGGAGTTTCATCAACTAGCCAAAATTGCTAAAGATTGCGCCGCAGGTGCGGTTCTAGTCGCGGCGATCGCGGCTGTAATTGTGGCTTTGATATTGCTACTACCCCACATACTTACGCTGATTTTCTAAAAAATATAGTCGTAGCCATCAGTGTTAAAACACATCCAAAACCCAAGAGAGAGGAACGGTGTGAAGCGCCGCCCCTCTCTCTTGGGTTTTAGCTTGGCTGGCTATAGTTTGATGTTTGCAACAACGGAACCATGTCTCAATTTAAAAACATTTGTTTACGCGACGCTTTGCGCTCAACCCTAACTCAAGAATAATTTTGAAAGCTTTGCCAAGCAAAGCTTTCAAAATTATTCTGAGGGTTCTTTTGATCGGTAATCGCTGCAAGTAGTTTATGAAAATATTATTGGTTGAAGATGATGATCGCATTGCTGCTGCATTGAGTGAAGCTTTGAGTGATTGTCATTATGTGGTTGATGTGGCGATCGATGGCGAAAAGGGTTGGGAATTTGTGCAGTCTTTTCCCTATGAGCTATTAGTTTTGGATGTAATGCTGCCTAAGCTTGATGGAATGCAGCTTTGTCAGAGGGTGCGCCAACATGGTTACGTTATGCCAATTTTGATGTTGACGGCGCGAGATACCAGCACAGACAAAGTGATGGGTTTGGATGTCGGAGCCGATGACTATGTGGTAAAACCATTTGATCTGAAGGAATTATTAGCAAGAATTAGAGCGCTACTGCGGCGAGGAATTTCCAGTATCACGATGCTATTGGAATGGGAAGGATTGCAGCTAAATCCTAATAATTATGAAGTTACTTATGCAGGTAAGATATTACGTTTGACCCCAAAGGAATATCGTCTTTTAGAATTATTATTACGTCATCACGATCGCACCTTTAGCAAAGGCGAGATCCTTGAACATTTGTGGTCTTTCGATGATCCGCCCAATGAAGAAACAGTTAAGGTTCATATTAGAGGCTTGCGCCAAAAGATTAAACAGGCAGGAGCAGAATCAGATTTAATTGAAACAGTTTATGGCTTAGGCTATCGGCTCAAACATTAAGTAGCAGTGCTTTGCGGTGGCTTAAAGCAAAAAATTGAAGGCGGCGCTTCGTGCCGATGACTGTAAATAACGATGCTTTGCGCCTTTCTGAAAGAAAAGCTATAATTCAAATGAGTATTCCTCACATTTAATTATGACTGTACTTAACGCCAGCACCCTCAACCTCGATCAAGTTTATCAATATCTCCAGTTTCAAGAGCTTTCCTATGGCTCTTTTAAATCTTTGCTTAATTTAGAGACTCTATCTAATTTGGAGCTAGACGAACCCCATCAAATTCGCGATGACTTTAAGCAGTACCTCAATGACGGGAAGGTTTGGGAAGGAATGGTAATGGCTTTAACGATCTTACTCCCTTCCCAGTGAATATATTCACTGGGAAGGGAGTACCATTATTGAGATTAGCAGGGTTTTATCGATCGCCAATAAAAATGCGAATGGAACAGGAAATAGATCGCATTCATATTGAGGATGAAGACATTGATATTACAGGTCGATTAGACTTAATTTGTGTAAATAAAAGTCGTCCTAAATCAACAGATATTCCTTTTTGGGTTTTGGTAATTGAATCAAAAAAGACTAGTGTCAGTCCTTCTGAAGGATTACCCCAACTATTAACTTATACTTACAAGAGTTTAGAACAGCAGCGATCAGTGTGGGGATTAACAACTAATGGCGTGTATTTTGAATTTATTTATGTTGAGAATAAGTCTGCAAATAATACTGAAGCGGGAGATCCAGAAATACATCCTACCTATCAACCATTGCCGTCTTTACATTTGATAGAACCTGAATCATCAGAAAAATTATTGCAAGTATTAAAGGCAATTTGTAAGCTACAAAATAGTCTTTAATTTTGTCGATCAGCGCTTTTGAAAAAATTTGGACTATAACCGTAGCTATTCTTGTTAAGACACAAAATCAGAATGCGCTTAGCGCAATATATTCAAGCCTCAATAGGCTAATTCCATGAAAATATCGATAAAGTCCCTGATTAGGAAAGAGATTAAAAATTTAGTTGATGATCCATTTCAAGCTTTACATCTGCGATTATTACTAAGTTATTTGGGAGTAATGTCAACGGTTTTAGGTGCGATGTTGCTTTTTGTTTATCAACACTTTGCTAGTAATCTTTATAGTAAATTTGATCGCCAGCTAGCCACCCTTGCTGATGCTGCCTCCCATAGTTTACCTAAACTTAGTAATATTAATCTTGCACAAGATCCAATACAGCGCGATCGCGTTTTTGATAATGATGGTGATTTGGATATTCCTTGGCAAGATCTTCGTGGCAATCAGCAGATGATTGAATGGTTTGATATTACGGGCAAGCTATTAACGCGATCAGGCAATCAAAAAATACCAACTCTAACCTTTAATCCTGATGACCATAATTTGGTAAACGCCAAAGTTCAACAGTTAGAAGAGAATGATGATCTGCGATCGCTGGTTATTCCTATTTATTTAGAAGGTTTTATTTCGAACACAGTGTTTTTTAAATCTCCTGAAAAGTACGAGTATGACGATGATGAGCTTAATAAAGATGATCACAAAAATAATCGAAAGAAAAACAAGAATTATCAAGATAAAGATGTATATAGAAACAAATTGAATTCTGACTTTGATGAAAGTCAAAGAGTCTTGCAAAGCTCTTTTCTACTAAATTTATTCATCAATAATGGCAATGATTTTCGAAGACAATCAATAAATCCAAAGCGGGTCTTAATTGGCTATGTGCGGGTTAGCGAACCGAGCGAAGAAATTGAAGAAGAACTTGAAGGGCTGATTTCAGGATTGATTTGGGGCGGCTTACTGGCGATCACCTTGAGTGCGGTCGGCGGCTGGTGGTTAGCATGGCAAGCCCTGCAACCGATTGAGCGCAATTATAAACAAATGCGTCAGTTTACCGCCGATGCTTCCCATGAGTTACGCAGTCCCTTAACTGCGATCAAGACTTCCATTGAGGTAATCCAAAGTCATCCCGAACGCATTCATGGTGCAGATGTTAAGAAAGTTACTGCGATCGCCAAAGCAACTGAGCAGATGGCAAATTTGGTGGAAGATTTACTTTTTTTGGCGCGGGTAGACAATGCCAATCTTGAACCTGCCGCTTCTCCTAATTTGTTATCAATTCCTTTAGATGAATTAATAGAAGACTTGTTGGATAGTTTGGAACCGCAAATATTGGCAAAAGCGTTAGACCTAGAAATAAGCTTGGCTCCTGCGATCACCATTCGTGGCGAAGCAAACCAATTGCGGCGGCTATTTATCAACCTATTGGAAAATGCGATCGCCTATAGTTCTACAGGCGGCAAGATTGGCGTTCAATTGGAGCAAATTAGCCTACAGACGATTCAAGTCGCCGTTACCGATACAGGCTTGGGCATTGAGGCTGAGGATTTACCGCATATTTTTGAACGCTTTTGGCGAGCAGATCGCGCAAGAACTTGGCGATCAGGTGGTTCGGGTTTGGGTTTAGCCATTGCTCAGGCGATCGCCAATAGTCATGGCGGAAGTATCACGGTTAGCAGTCAGATTGGGGTTGGTAGTTGTTTTATCGTAAATTTTGCGATCTCCTAGGTTCTGGTCGCGCACCTGTAATTTGTTCTTTCCGAGTTTTTTACTTTTGATTAGCATAATCAGCACATTCACTGACTGAAAAAGTTTAAATACCCTCATGAACTGGCGTAAAATTCATCGCTTTATCGCTCCCATTCTTGTTCTGCCCCTTTTGCTAACTACAATCACAGGCGTTATCTATCGTGTCGGTAGAAGTTGGTTTGGAATGTCCAAGGATTTAGGCAAAGTGTTGCTTGATATTCATCAAGGCTCATTTTTAGGTTCGGATTTACGGACTTTTTATGTCTTTCTTGACGGATTGGGTTTAATTGGATTAATTGTCACAGGAATAGTGATGTCGGGAATATTTGGCAAAAAGCGTCGCCGCTCAGTCGAATAGAAGTAATACAGTCTATTTAGGCTTAGGCTTTGAGGGATACAGATAAAGTTTTGATTATCGGCGCTTCGCGCCGATAATCAAAACTTTATCTGGGTTTTAAGTCAGCGCAAAGCACTGTATGTTCTAATTAATCAAAGCCTTCATTTCTCTTACGGCTCTTTCTAAACCCACTAGCACAGCGCGACTGATGATGCTATGTCCGATGTTTAGCTCTTCCATGCCCTTGATCCGTCCGACAGGGCGAGCATTCCAATAGGTTAGCCCATGTCCAGAGTTTAGTCGTAAGCCTGACTTGAGCGCCAAAGCGCCGCCTTTTACCAACTTATCTAGTTGTAATTGTAATTCGTCTTCATTTGGGGAACAGGCGTACTTTCCTGTGTGTAATTCGATAAATTTTGCGCCTGTTTTTGCGGAAGCTTGGATTTGTTCTGTTTCAGGATCGACAAATAGGCTTACGGGAATGCCTGCTCCTTGTAGTTGGTTGACGAACTTACTCAGACGATCGCCCTGAGCCTTGACGTTCAATCCTCCTTCGGTTGTAATTTCTTCACGGCGCTCTGGCACTAGGGTGATGTAGTCGGGTTTGACATCAAGGGCGATCGCCACCATTTCAGGAGTCGCTGCCATTTCTAGGTTTAGCCGCGTTTTGATAGTTTGGCGCAATAATCGTACATCACGTTCTTGAATGTGACGGCGATCTTCTCGTAAATGAATCGTAATTCCATCGGCTCCTGCTAACTCTGCAATCACCGCCGCCGCAATAGGATCTGGGTCAGATCCCCGCCTTGCTTGGCGGATAGTGGCAATATGATCGATGTTTACACCAAGGGTAGGCAAGGCTTTTTCCTCTGAATATTAAAATTTGGATGTGTATTTCTTCTACTTTACGACATACAGCGCTTTGCATCGCGATAAAATCCACAGAAATTGTCCATATTTCTTATGGTTATCACCATTTTTACCAAAAAAATCGATCTAATTGACTAAAAATTTCACTATTTATACTTCCTTCCCGTCCTAAAAATAGACATCAAAACCCAAGAATTAGCGAAGCGGCGCACCGCTAATTCTTGGATGGAAAAGGCGCATCTGTCGCCACTCGTATTCTGGGAGCGCTACAGCGCTTGGCGCTCAAATGAACCACAAGAATAAATTTAAAAGCGTTGCCAAGCAACGCTTTTAAATTTATTCTTAGTTCGGATTTGAGCGGAACTAGTGTTAAAGCAAATTCCGATGACTAAAAACCTGAGCTTGATCACCTGTATAGCTGGCGACAATGTGACCATCACCCACTAAACGATATTTATAAGTAATTAGCCCTTCTAGTCCAACGGGACCACGCGGCGGCATTTTGCTGGTGCTGATGCCCACTTCAGCACCAAAGCCATAACGAAAACCATCGGCAAATCTGGTGGAGCAATTGTGAAAAACTCCTGCGGCATCGACATCGCTCATAAACTGCTTCGCGATCGCCTGATTAGTCGTCACAATTGCTTCAGTATGCTTAGAACCATAGGTGGAGATATGCGCGATCGCCGCTTCAAGCGAATCCACAACTTTAATCGCTAAGATTAAATCGCAATATTCCATTGACCAGTCCGAGGCTTCCGCAGGATTGACATTAATAATTTGTTGAGTGCGATTGCAGCCGCGCAATTCTACTTTTTTTAACTGCAAAGCCGCTTGGACAATGGGTAGAAATTGATCGGCGATCGCCTGATGTACCAGCATGGTCTCGATCGCATTGCAAGCCGCAGGGTACTGAGTTTTGCTATCAACGGCGATCGCCACCGCTTTGTCGAGATCGGCAAAAGCATCGACATACAAATGACAAACTCCATCGGCGTGTCCCAGTACAGGAATATGTGTATTGTCTTGGATATAACGCACAAATTGATTAGAACCTCTAGGAATAATCAAATCGATTAATCTATCCATTTGCAAAATTGCTAGAGTCTCAGCGCGGGTAGTTAGTAGCTGCACGACATGGGAGAAAATGCCGCCATGCTCGCTAAATACAGATGCTAAAGCATCGCGTATTACCATGGCGATCGCTTCGCAGGAGTGGACTGCCTCACGACCGCCCTTGAGAATGACTCCATTGCCTGATTTAATGCCCAGCGCTGCGATCTGGGTGACAGCATCAGGGCGGGCTTCAAAAATTACGCCAATCACCCCTAAAGGACAGGATATTCTTTCCAAAATCAAACCATCATCTAATTCACGATGGATCTGGCGATCGCCAATGGGATCTTCCAATCGCATCACATCATGCACCCCTGCAATCATTGCGGTGAGCTTATTGGCATCAAGCTTTAGTCTTGCCATGAGTGCATCGGACAAACCCGCATTCTTCGCCGCAATCACATCTTGATGATTGGCGGTCAAAATTACTTCCGCTTGCTGTTCTAGGGCGATCGCGATCGCCTCTAGGGCGGCATTTTTGACTTGATTAGATGATTTTGCTAAGGCGATCGCCGCAGTCCGAGTGTTTTGGATTGCATCGGATAGATTGATAGACAGACTTTCTGGGGACACTGCAAAACCACTTTAACTCTTTTGTTTAGGTTACAGCGCTTTGCGCTTTCTTAAAACCCAAGGCATTTTTTAAAAGACTGGCTACGCCAGCCTTTTTTGTATTTTTAAAGCGGTGCTTTGCACCGCTTTAAAAATCTATTTACTAAGTAGCTAGGCATAAGTAATCTAAAAGCCAAGAAGGTCGTTCCGCACACGTAGCGGGCGGAACGACCTCTGGTTTTTGATTTTAATTATGTTGAGCTATTTACTAGAACCTGAATCAATAACTTTTACTCTTCCCGCCTGAATCGCGTCAAACATAGAACGAATTTGATAAAGCTCCTGATCGCTTAATCCTAGATTGTCAAATAAAGTGTTAAAAATCGCCTTGCTAAAATATAAATAAGCCTTACGGTTAATTGTCCCCGACTGCATGATTTTTAGGACTACCTCATCTAAAGTTAAGCTGCTAGTCGGCTTACCACGAGTTGTATCATCGGGCAGATTAAATCCCGATATTTGATTGGCTTCTTCAGAATTAACATTAGGCAATGGCGCAAACTGTCGATAGGGGATCGCTGGCGGTACAGGCAAAGCTGATTTTTTCCGTCCCTCCAAACTGCGATTGATCGCCGCCTTTAACATATCAGGATCAAAGGGTTTAGTGAGATAGTCCTCCGCCCCTATCTCCAAGCATTTCATCACACTATTCATTTCCTCCACCGCCGAGATCATGATCACAGGGATGTTTTTTAGTTGGGGATGCCCTTTAAGGTGCTTCAGCACCGCATATCCGTCCAACTTGGGCATCATGATATCTAAAAGAATCAGATCATAGGTTTGAGTCTGCACCATATCGAGAGCCTCTTGACCATCAACCGCCATAAAGATATCTAAATCTCTTCTATGCAATCGTCGCGACAGCATATCGCGGTTGATTTCATTATCATCAACAATTAGTACTTGAAAGTTCTGGTTAACCATTGCTTTAGGCTCGATGAGCTATATTTTACAAATTAAGATAAATTCCCGAAAATGTGCCACTACTTTCATGAGTTGGGTGTTAGGTTACCCCCTCCCACATTTTGACGCAATTTTTGCCATCGGATTTGGCTTGGTATAGCGCCAAATCTGCTTCCTTGATCAATCGCTGAAATGAAGTAATTTCATCGCAAGGCTTGAGCGTTGATATCCCTAGACTTGCCGTGACATGGGCATGGGCTTCCGAAGCAATATGATCGATTTGTAATTCTTCGATCGCCATGCGAATCCGCTCTGCACATATAGTTGCCCCGATCGCATTCGTATCAGGCAAAATCACCGCAAACTCTTCGCCGCCATATCTGGCTAAGGTATCACGGGGGCGCTTGACCACCTGCGCTGAGGCATCGGCAACTTGACATAGGCAGTCATCTCCCGCCAGATGTCCGTAAGTATCGTTATATTTTTTGAAATAATCTATGTCAAATAAAATCAACGACAGGTAGGTTTTTTCTCGACTAGTCGCCTTCCACTCCCTTTCTAAAACCGTATCAAAGTAGCGCCGATTGGCGATCCCCGTCAATCCATCGCGGTGGGACAGAGCTTCTAATTCATTTTTGACAATTTCTAACTCGTAATAGGCTAGGGCTAGTTCTTTGTAGGCAGCTTCAAGTTTTTGTTTATTGAGGACTTCGCGATCGTGGAGATTCTTCTTTTCGAGACAGGCACTGACCCTTGCTCTTAGTAAAACGCGATCGTAGGGTTTGGTTAAAAAATCCTCTGCACCAACTTGGATACAGGACAACATCATTTCTTTTTCGGTTAGTGCCGAAATCACAATTACAGGAATTACGCGCCACTCTGGATGTGCCTTGAGGTGTTGCAGTACCTCTAGGCCGTTCATCATCGGCATCATCATATCCAGCAAAATCAAGTCGATAGGTTGAGACTTGACTATATCCAGACAACTCTGACCACTATCAACCGCGGTAGTATTCAAATATCCTGAATTTCGGAGATGTCGCAGTAGCACTTCCCGATTCATCGGTTCGTCATCAACTATCAGCAGATGGGAGTCAGCTATTTCTGGCATACTTTTTGAGAAGTTTCTCGATTTTTCCTAACAGCCTCGCAAACTCAATGGGCTTGGTGTCATAGTCATCACAGCCTGCCTCTATCCCCCTTTCGCGATCGCCTACCATGGCATGAGCTGAGCAGCCAATAATGGGAATATTACTAGTTTCTGGGATTTGCTTCAACCGCCTCGTTGCTTCCCATCCGTCCAAAATAGGGAGACTCATATCCATCACAATCAAATCGGGAAGCTCAGCCTCGGCCACCGTGACCCCATCCATTCCGTCCGTCGCCACAATAACCGTATAACCGCACCGAACCAGCCTTCGATAGAGCATATCTCGATTCATTTCATTGTCTTCGACTAATAAGATTTTTGGCATACCTAATTTTTTCCCTCTATCACTTGTTACCACACAATTGACTTAGTGAGTAATTAAGTTAGGATTTATGCCCTTCCCATTGAGGAGCGTTGCCGCGCCAAGCGCCGAAACGTCTTTAAAAAAGGTGAGTGGCGGCG
>MNZA01000119.1:0-1733 GCA_001873375.1 Oscillatoriales cyanobacterium CG2_30_44_21 | reverse complement strand
GCCGCCACTCACCTTTTTTATTTGCCCATGCCTAATTGCTGAGCCTTCTGGTAAACCTTGCCCTCAGTCAAAAGTGATGGCGCAATCACCACCTCGACCTGCTGCATTTCACGGATATTGATAGCGCCCAAAGTTCCCATGCTGGTTTTGAGTGCGCCCAAAAGGTTGTGCGTACCATCGTCTAGCCCTGCGGGACCACGCAGAATTTGTTCGAGGGAGCCTGTGGTTCCCACGCGGATTCTGGTTCCTCGTGGCAATACGGGGCTGGGCGTTGCCATGCCCCAGTGAAATCCCCGCCCAGGGGCTTCTTGCACCCTTGCAAATGGGGAACCGATCATCACCGCGTCAGCGCCACAGGCGATCGCCTTACAAATATCTCCCCCAGTAACCAATCCGCCATCGGCAATAATCGGCACATATTTGCCCGTTTCTTTGAAAAAGTCTTCGCGAGCGGCGGCACAGTCGGCAACTGCGGTTGCTTGGGGAATGCCCACGCCCAGTACGCCTCGTGAGGTACAAGCCGCCCCTGGTCCAATCCCCACCAGTACGCCTGCTGCTCCTGCCCTGAGCAGTTCCAGCGTGACATCGTAAGTGACGCAGTTACCCATGATCACGGGGATCGGCATTTCTGTGCAGAATTTGTCAATGTCGAGGGAGACTAGACCTTCGGCGGCAATATGGGTTGTGGAGACGACAGTAGACTGCAAGAAAAACAAGTCGCAACCTGCCTCAGCCGCAATAAATCCATATTTAAAAGCATTAGCGGGAGTGCTGCTAGCACAAGCGATCCCGCCTTTTTCTTTGATTTCACGAATCCGCTTTTGAATCAATTCGGGCTTTACAGGTTCAGCGTAAAGTTTTTGCATGAGAGCAACAAATTCGGTTACTCCCACAGCGGCAATTTGCTCAAGGATGGGGGTAGGGTCTGCATAACGAGTTTGGATACCGTCTAGGTTGATCACACCGAGCGCTCCTAATGCCGAAAGCTTGACTGCCATATCCACATCCACGACTCCATCCATCGCACTAGCGATGATGGGAATTTCACGGCGAAAGCCCCCAATCTCCCAAAATGTATCAGCTACGTTGGGATCGAGGGTCTTGCCTCCTGGTACTAGGGCAATTTCATCGATGCCATAGGCTCTGCGTGCAGTTTTACCGCGCCCAATTTGAATGTCCACTGTTTATACTCTCTAAGATTTTGATGAAGAAGGTTTGCGTAAGAAATTAGGGTTCCGCAATTTAATCAAGATCCAGATTTTTAATAACGCGGCGCAGCCGCACCATCAAAAATCGATTTCTTATTTTATGGCAATTACCGATGGTAACGAACCAAGAATAATTTTGAAAGCATTGCGAAGCAATGCTTTCAAAATTATTCTTGGTTCGAGTTCAAGCGCAAAGCGTTGTAATACCAATTCACAAGCATTGTGACTACAGTGTTTATGAATGGTTTTTTAAACAAAGAAATGGCTACACCATTTCTTTGTTTCGCATAAGCTTTGAGCTTTCGATCAAACTACGGAAATATTAATATTTCGTTAAGATGCTTCTGTCTGTTGCTTAATGATAGCTAATTAGGGGTTAGGAAGTTAGGTTTTAAGTATCGAAATTGACTTTTTTACTTTAATACAGCGCTTTGCGCTACAAAAAAACCAAATAGGTAGAGGCGTCGCGATGCGACGCCTCTACCTATTTAGAGTTTGTGCCGCTCGTCATAAAACCCAAGAAGT
>MNZA01000152.1:4051-25495 GCA_001873375.1 Oscillatoriales cyanobacterium CG2_30_44_21 | reverse complement strand
GTCGTCAAACAGCACGTACATATACTTGGCTTCATCTGACACAATCGTTGGTTTCACGTTTTGCCATAGCAATTTCGGCGTTAGTTTCTCTGCTTTTAGGTATCGGTTGATCTGGTCATGGCTGTGTTCTTCTAAATGGTCTGCCAAGTTAGTGATTGTGTAGTTTATCTGACTACTTATCAGATACTGGCAATAATCTAGCGTAGTAAACTTTTTTACCATTGCTTTTACTCAAATCTTTCTTCATTTTCGCATCATTTTTTCTCTTTGCGTAAGTCCTAAACTAATTAAGACTTACGCTGCTATGCGTGAGTCTTAATTGGGACTAAACTTTAAACTGCTTGATCTGTTCTTCGATATACGCATCAGGTTTAGCGGGATCGAAGGAGTCAAACTTCAACTTCTCAACACGCTCAGCTTCGGCTGGGGGAGTTTGCCCCAGTTCCTTAGCCAATTCACTGGCAAGGTCAGTGAGATAAATATCCTGAGCGATCGCCTGATAATCTGCCTTGTCCTTGGGCATCAAATCCCAGCGCACCATCTGAGACGAAATCCACTTGGCGAAACTCTTCCAAGGATAGGGATCGAAACCGATGCGATCAGGAATATCCAGAGTATTGCCTTGACCATCTTCAAATTTGCCTGTTAGTACAGCTTTGAGAACTGGTTCAGGCTGATTGAGGTAGTTTTTACCCGCGATCGCCTTGGCAATTTCTTCACGATTTTTAGGATCATTGGCATAGCCAGCACCATCGATGATCGCCTTATTAATGGCACGGAAAGTATTGGGGTTAGTATCAATCCATTTCTGGCTAGCGGCAAAGGCGCAGCAGGGATGTCCCGCCCAAATATCTTTGGTGAGTAAATGGATAAATCCAATCTTATTGAATACAGAACGTTGAACAACGTTATCAGGTAATAAGAATGCATCTAGCTGACCTGCGGTCATTTTAGCGATCGCGTCAGGAGGTGGAATGACCTGAATCTGCACATCCTTGTCTGGATCGAGTCCACCAGAAGCTAGATAGTAGCGCAGTAGCAAGTTATGCACTGAGAAGCCAAAGGGAACACCAATACTAAAACCTTTGAAATCTTTGGGTTCTTTAACCTTGCCCAAATGTTGGTTTGCCACCGCGATCGCTTGACCGTTTATATTCTCAATGCTGGCGAGTTTGACAGGGAACGCAGTAGAACCCAAGCCCAAGGACATGGAGATCGGCATGGGCGAGAGCATATGGTAAGCATCCAATTCACCTGCGATCGCAGAGTCACGGATCGCTGCCCAGCTAGGCATCTTCACCAATTCCACTTTCAAGCCATACTTGGTGTAAAAGCCGAGAGGCTCAGACATAATGATCGGCGTGGCACAGGTAATGGGCAGAAAGCCAACTTTTAAGCTGCTTTTTTCGATACCTGCCTCAGGAGTAGCGCCTCCACCAGCAGGCTCTTTAGATGAAGTGGTGGCTTCAGGCGGTGCGGAGGGGCAACCAGTAAGAGTGACTACGGCAGCCGCCGCCGCAACCTTAATTAAAAATTCGCGGCGGCGGAAGGTGCTGGACTGCAAAGTATCCGTAAAAAACTCTTGTGCCTGTGGTCCAAAGGCAGCACTGAAGGCTTCCTCGACTCCACCTGCCATTTTGATTAAGTCGTAGCAAATATTTTTTTGACTTTCGGTCGCGTTGGACAAAGCCCCCTGTTCTAGCAATTGCCAGAGGTCTGCTTTCATGGTGTTGGTTTCCCATGTCTGTGCCATCAACTGAGCGCGATCAGAATAATGCCCCATCCGAATCAGGTCATTGACTAATTCCGCAGGATCAGCGGGCATTCCTTCCATTACGCTTTGATGTTGGTCAATACGATGGGGAGCGCCACAGGGACAAGCAAGAATGCTATTGGTAGTATTTGGGCGATCGCAAGAATAATTAAGATTGCTGTCTGGGCTATTACTTGTCGTAGAAACGCCCATTTTCTCAGCTAATGTGGATATTATCATTACTACAATTAAGCTCCTAAATATCTCTTGCTAAAGTAAATTTTAAATTAGATATACATATTTCAAATAGGTTGCTAATTTCAATTATTAATGACCTATTCAAATAAATATCTCGGCTATATTTTCGTTGATATAGCACTTTACATTTGCTTGAACTCCAGAAAAATTTTGTGCATTGCGGCGGAACCGCGAAGCAGAAAAGCCTTACTTGCACTATTCAAAATATTAATGAATTGTACAATTATTCAACAAATGAAAACTAATTTAAAATACTCAATGATGAAAATCTTATCAGTTAGGATTTAAAGTATTAGTATAAATATATACGGAACATTCAAAAAATTATTCAAATTCAAGTCCAGCGCTTTGCGGTGACTTAAAACTCAAAGAAAATTTAAAAAGCGGCGCTTCGAGACGCTTTTTAAATTTTCTTTATAACCTTTAAAGCCCGAATATGCTGTAGTACTAATTCAAAAAATGGTAGTGCTATTAATTGACTAAAAAGCTCTTATTGATTTCAATTCAAGCGATGTTTTAAAGGCTTGTCAAAGCAACACTTTTACAATTTTTGTTATGATTTATTTGATTGACAATTGCTATAAATTGCCATGAGCCATTGCACAGTGATGTTATTTCTATAAATGACCAGTACATAATGCAAATATAACCCTTCCTTAACCTTTTATTGGTATTTTTTGAGTAAGGTACTGAACTATATTTAAGATTAGTTTTAGTGGCTAAATATGTTAAGCAATCTCAAAAAAAGAAAGTTGACTAAGTTGTTCACCATGTATGATGTCTGCAACATGGGAACTCTCAAGTTTGCAGACTATGAACAGATCGTATCAAGATTAGCTACTTTAAGAGGATTCAAAATTGACTCTAACGAGTATCAACGAATGATAGAGAAATATGGCTTTCAGTGGATTAAGATGCGTGGGGACATTAAGGCTCTTCTGCAAAAGAAACAGGAAACAAACGTTTCTCTTGAGGATTGGCTGGCTTACCATGAACTAGTTTTGCAGGACAGTGACCATCGAAAAATGATCAAGGCTTTGGATGAGTTGGTCTTTGATGCAGTCGATGTAGACCGTAGCAACAATTTGGACTTAGCAGAGTGGAAGATTCTCTTTTCTATCTTCAACATTCCTGTAGTTTACGCAGATGAGAGCTTTCAGCAAATTGATCGCAATGGTGATGGCTCAATTACTAGAGAAGAATTATTTCCTCTTCTTGAAGAGTTTTATTACAGCGAAGATGAAAATGCGATCGGGAATAAAGTATTTGGTCCAATCTAGCCAAGGTTTCCCATAAAGAGCCACAGTGCCAAGCGCTATAGCTCTTTATTTTGGCATGGTTGCCAAAACTTTACGCAAATGCTTGAGCGCGGGAGTTACCATTGCCACAAAGTAAGACTCGCGAAGGCGGCGATCATAAACACTGCCATGCACATAGGCGATCGCCCCAGCATGAAGCATCAATGATTGCGAAGCCCTCAGCGACAATTCCGAAGCAGTTGCCCTAGCCTGAATCACTTCACGCAAAACTTCTTTGCTAACTAACTCGCGTCCATGCCCGATCGCCTCTGCTAATCGATAGGATTTTAGTCTTAGAGCCTCTAATTCCATTTCCATTTCATCGGGGCGATCGTCCAGATACTGATTAACGTGCTGTTTGGTCTTATCAACCCTTCGCATTAGATCGATACAATTTTGGGTTAAGCCCAGTCCCATCCCCACCTGCATCAAGATAAATCCTGGCTTGATATATTCCACATAGCGATCGCAGGGAGCCGCCAAAATCCAATCATGACTAATGAATGCATTGCGAAATAAGCATCTAAAAGTATTGGTTCCCTCAAGGGCGATGAAATGTACATCCTGCCTTAGTTCTAGCCCCTGCATTCCTCCCTGTGCGATCGCCATTAAGTAGTCATCAGTTCCTTCTATTTGAGCCGATACCCCAAATAGATGTTGATCGCCAATATTGGAAACCCAAGGCAAAGTTCCGTTAAGAATATAGCCACCATCGCAGGGTGTCGCCGTAATTTTAATCTTCTCAATCCCTGCGAAATGTTTCATGGGATTGGATAGCCCCGTCCCTGCTAAAAGCTGCCCTGTGGCAACCTTTGGCAAAATTTGTTCACGCAAAAAAGGATTATCAGTATTTTGTAAGTACCAAGAACAAGCATTGTGACACCAAGCCATAAAGCCAGTACTCAGACAAGCTTCAGACACCATCTCGATCGCCTTAATTGCTGATAAAACACCGCGACCAGTGCCACCATACTCTACGCTGACGCCTTGACCATAGGCTCCGATTTCCCCAATTTCGCGCAAAAAATCTTGAGGATAAATGCCCTGCTGATCGATTTTGACCACATCAGGCACTAACTTTTGGGCGATCGCTTCTTTTAAACTCTGCATTAGCGCCGCATCAGTAAGCAGGATTCTAGGAGATTGCTTGGGTCTGGTGTCACTAATCTGCATTGCGCTTTCCTTTTATTAAATGATGATATAGTTTTTGGCTGTTTTGCGTAAGGCTTATTAAACATCGGTGCGAAGCACCGATGTTTAATAAGCCTTACGCTTTATGCAAGAGAAACTTCCATATCCACAGGATTACGGAAAGTATTAGCAACTGGCGACCAGTAGTTAGCGTGTTCAAGAAGTTCGGCAATCTCCTCTGGAGTAGCATCGGATTCGATATCTACTTTTACTCGCACAGCACTGATGCCAAGCCGCTTGTTCGACAAATCACCAATCCCCCAAACACCTGTAATGTTGATATCGCCTTCAAGATGTAACTCTAGTTTAGAAAGCGTGATACCGCGCATGATCGCGTTAGCGTGAATACCCACAGATAGGCAGGAACCGAGGCAAGCTAGCAAAGCCTCAGATGGGTTAGGAGCAGTATCTTGTCCTAAAAGAGTTGGTGGCTCATCGATAACGTGTTCAGGTAAATCCCTAACAAAATTGAGGTTGCGGAACTGACCTTCGCAAACAGTCTTAACTTTTAAAGTGCCGATTACATTAGGGTTGGCTTGAGCTTTGGCGGCGAGAGCTTCTAAGCCATCTTTGCTGATAGGACGCAGTGGCGTAGAGACAGTGGTACTTGCAGTGGTCATGATTATTTAGCTAATTATTTGTATATTTTTTTGATAAGCCGTATGCAAATAGAATGTTCTATTTAATTAAACTATAGTAGACAAGTTCAATTCCGTATGTATCTATACAAACTGCCGCAGACACCCCAGAAGATAGAGCGCTTTGCGCTTAAACCTAACAAACAGAGCATTGTAAGGGCAATTCATGAATTGCCCTTACAATGCTCTGCTTGGCGCAAGTCCTAACCTTACTGCAATTTGCCGATGTAATCGCGAATTACTGGCGTAAAAATTTTGACAACCTGCTGATATACTTCCCGCTTAAATCGGACAATTGATTCGAGGGTCTTGTCGATCGCCATAAACTGCACCACTCGAAACTCGCGATCGTGAATGTCAAGCTGACAAGCAGAAGCTGCATGATCCCAATAAAAAGCAAACCAACGCTGTCTTTGACCACAATAGTTAGCCCATTTCCCTGACAGCTTTAGGGTTGATGGAAAATCGTAATAGAGCCATTCTGGATGCACATAGGCTAAAACCGCATCGTTAATTCCCACTTCTTCATATAGCTCTCGCAGTGCCGCCGTTTGCGGATCTTCGCCATCATCAATACCACCTTGGGGAAATTGCCACGAATCAGGCACACCAACACGTTCGCCAACTAAAACTTCTCCTTTGCGATTAAATACAATAATTCCCACATTGGGGCGATAGGATTTTTCTGGAGTCATCGATTTGCATATAGATAAAGCAAAAGCATAGCACCGTCACGAATTATCATCAAAACCACAAAAGCCCCATGCTAAGCATGGGGCTTTTGTGGTCTAGTACCAAATCAAAAAATGGCTACGCCATTTTTTGATTTGGTACTAGACCATTGCTGTCTCTAGTTTGGTTAGAGCTTCTCCGTTTAGCAATCTCCTAGGGGTTGGCAGTCCCACCATTTCCGCATTGCTTGCCCCAGGTGGAACCATTGGATAGCAATTTTCATTGCGCTTGACTCTAAAATCAGCAAATACAGGGCCATCATAGGCGAGGATTTCGGCAACGGCTGACTCTAAATCACTTGGTTCGATTACCTTCATACCCTTAATGCCAAAGGCTTCGGCAAGCTTTACAAAGTCGGGCATCCCCACTTCCATATTGGAGGACGAGTAACGTTCGTCATAAAAGCTCTCTTGCCACTGACGCACCATGCCCTGCCAACCATTATTAATAATGATCACCTTGACATTGATTCCGTACTGAGCCAACGTGCCAAGCTCTTGAATATTCATCTGAATGCTGGCATCGCCGCTAATACAGATAACTTGATCATTGGGCAGTGCCACCTTCGCACCCATTGCCGCAGGCATCCCGTAGCCCATTGTGCCAAGCCCAGCACTGGATATCCATTTACGGGGACCAGTTTTGATTAGTTGAGCCGACCACATCTGATGTTGTCCCACATCGGTGGTGAAGTAAGCATTAGGCGCTTGTTTACCAAACTCATAAATTACTTGCTGGGGTGACAAAATATTGTCATAGACAGGAACTTCAAGGGGATAGTCTTCCTTCCACTGATCGAGCTGCCCAAACCAATCTTTGGTCTGAATATTTTCTTCGTAACTGGTTGCCTCAAGGATTGCCTGCAAAATTTCTTTGACATCGCCCACAATTGGCACATCGGGTTTACGATTTTTGCCCACTTCGGCGGGGTCGATATCAATGTGAATTACTTTGGCATCAGGGGCAAACTTGTCTAATCGACCTGTAACGCGATCGTCAAACCTAGCACCGATAGCAATTAACAAGTCACAACCTTGAACCGCAAAATTGGCATAGGCTGTCCCATGCATCCCCAACATTCCCAAGGACAGATAGTTATTTTCGTCATAGGCTCCTTTGCCCATCAGCGTTGTGGTGACTGGTAGTTGAAAGCGCTTGGCGAGTTCGGCAAGTTCGGCATGGGCATCAGCTAGAACAGTGCCGCCGCCTGCGTAGAGCAATGGTTTTTTGGCTTCACGGATCAAGGCGATCGCCGCCGCGATTTGATGCAAATGTCCTTTGACCTTGGGCTGATATCCAGGTAAATTGATCTCGACTTCGGGCTGATAGTCAAAAGGATTTTGGGCAATGTCTTTAGGAATATCAATTAATACAGGACCAGGGCGACCAGTAGCCGCGATGTGAAAAGCCTCGGCAATAATTCGGGCAATATCTTCGGCACGGCGAATCACATAGGAATGCTTCACAATCGGTAAAGTAATGCCCCAAATGTCGGTTTCCTGAAACGCATCAGTGCCGATCGCATAGGAGGGAACCTGCCCCGTAATTACCACCATCGGAATCGAATCCATCTGTGCTGTGGCAATCCCAGTGACCAGGTTAGTTGCTCCCGGACCTGAAGTGGCGACACATACTCCCACCTGTCCAGTGGCGCGGGCGTAACCATCAGCGGCATGGACAGCCCCCTGCTCATGGCGCACTAAATAATGCTTGATTTCGCCCCTAGCCTCCGACTGATAAATTTCATCGTAAACTGGCAGAATTGCTCCACCTGGGTATCCAAAAATATGCTTAACGCCCTGTCGTCTCACACTATCGATGAGAGCAAATGCACCCGTTGTTCGCAAAGTAGCCTCCTCTAGACTCTGAACTTTAAAAAATTAGTCGCGATTCAATGTTTTCAGGTGCTTTTTTAATACTTAGCTAGGCATAATTAAAACCGAAAACCAGAGATTGTTCCGCCCGCGTAGTGGGCGGAACAATCTTTTTGGTTTTTAGGTTACTCAATGCCTAACTGCTTACTTAATACTCGTAGGTACTACAAATATGTATTTCTTTGCAAGCACCTTAGGTCTAATATCCGTAACAATTGTAGCAATCATAACATAGACAAGCTGACCCCAATCTGCTAGTCAAAACCAGAAGACAAAAGGCGGCGCATCGCGCCACCTTTTGTCTTCTGGTTTTAGAAACTTCCGCGTCACATCAGTTAGAAATGACAACGCTCTGTGTCGTAATTTGTATTTACAGCCTATTTAGGCTTTGAAGGTTACAGAGAAAGTTTTGAAAGCGCTGCGAAGCAGCGCTTTCAAAACTTTCTCTGGGTTTTAAGTCAGCGCAAAGCGGTGTAATTTGAAAATATTAATAGATATGTAAGATTTGCCCCACCAAAGAGATCTTTACATTACAGAATACCGACAAGTGGCATTTGAAAATATAATGTCATCGTGTCCCAACTGTCATATATTCTCTACATAACGACTCATGAGTGCAAATTCAGAAAAAGATATTCCAGTGAATATCTATCGCCCTGCCAACCCATTCACCGCTAAGTGCGTTGCCAATGAAGTGC
Source organism: Oscillatoriales cyanobacterium CG2_30_44_21 (assembly GCA_001873375.1). Taxonomy (GTDB): domain Bacteria; phylum Cyanobacteriota; class Cyanobacteriia; order Pseudanabaenales; family Pseudanabaenaceae; genus Pseudanabaena. Next base: position 17,053 of record MNZA01000152.1, on the reverse strand, counting down.
TGGTTAGACCTGGTGCTTCTGGCGATACTCGCCACATCAAAATTGACATTTCTGGAGGAGATCTCCGCTATTTAGAAGGTCAGAGTATTGGTGTTCTTCCTCCTGGCGAAGACAAAAATGGAAAGCCTAATAAACTGCGTCTATACTCGATCGCCTCAACCCGCCTTGGTGATGACCTTGATGCGAAGACTTTGTCTTTGAGCGTTAAGCGTTTGGAATACCAAAACGAAGCTGGTGAAGCCATCAAAGGTACCTGCTCTAATTTTTTAACCGACCTCAAACCAGGGGACGAAGTTAGGCTGACTGGTCCCGTTGGCAAGGAAATGCTCTTGCCTGATGACCCTAATGCCACGGTGATCATGATTGCCACTGGTACGGGCATCGCCCCATTCCGCGCTTTCTTGTGGCGGATGTTTAAGGAACAACATATCCATACTGACTACCAGTTCAAGGGTTTGGCTTGGCTGTTTTTTGGCGTACCGACTGATACTACCGTTCTTTACAAGGCTGACCTCGAATGGCTGGCTTACAAGCACAAAAAGCATTTTCGCTACGATGTTGCCATCAGTCGCGAGCAGAAAAATGCTGAGGGTGAAAAAATGTATATTCAAAACCGCATGGCTGAATATGCTGATGAGTTGTGGGAGCTAATCCAAAAGCCCAGCACTCACACTTATATGTGTGGTCTGCGTGGTATGGAAGATGGTATTTCTCAGTTCATGACTAAGACGGCTGAAAAGAGTGGTGTGGTGTGGAAAGACTTTGAGAAGCAAATGAAGCGTGACGGTCGTTGGCACGTTGAGACTTACTAAGTAAAGCGCGTTGCGCTGTCTTGGAGTCTTCTCAAAACTACAAAAGGATGGCAAAGCCATCCTTTTGTAGTTTTGAGAAAGATTTGAACGCTTTGCGCTGTATAATCTTTTTGCCAAAACTGTTGCAGGGAAATTGTTTGAAAGTAGAATTGCTCTGGCTAGTCGTAGGCATCATAATTGGCGCGATCGCCGCAAGTGCCTGTTGGTTTAGTTGGAATTACGCGAAAAATCAGCGCAATCGTAAATTTAGAAAGCGATCGCGCCCTGCGATGAAGGTGAAGTCCTTGCGGAGTTTTGAGGATTGGGCGCTCGATAGCCAAGGCAGAACTCAACAGGATGACGCGGCAACGCCCGAGGTGTCAATTCAAGATAGCGAGACAACGCAAAGAATTTGGGAAACCATTGTCGAATCGGCTCCCCTTGGTTATGTCCAAGTCGATCAAGATAATCGCTTAACCCTGTGCAATCAAAAAGCCGCCGCGATCATGGATATTGCCAATCATCAGCAAGGGTTGAAACGTCAGCCATTTTTGCTGCAATTGATTCGTTCCTATGAGTTAGACCATTTGGTGGCAGCAACGCGATCGCAAAATATCGGCACTCAGACCGATTGGGTTTTTCATCCTGCAATCCCTGATCCTGCTGACCCTGTTCCCCAGCAAGGGCGACCAGTTCGAGCTTATAGCATCTATCTGGGCATGGGCAAAGTGGGGATTTTTTTAGAAGACCGTCAAGAGGCGATCGCGATCGCCCAACAACGCGATCAGTGGACATCAGACGTTGCCCACGAATTAAAAACACCCCTAACCTCGATCCGCTTGGTTGCCGAAACCATCGAGTCGCGGGTTGAGCCTTCCGTCAAGATTTGGGTAGATCGTTTAATTGGTGAAGTTGATCGGCTTACTAGTCTGGTCAAGGACTTACTAGAGCTAGGTCAGATGGATGTGGGACTAGCTCCAGTTTTAAATATCAGTGAAGTGAATTTGGCGAGCCTAGTGCGATCGGTCTGGCAAACCCTAGAACCGATCGCCACGCGCCGAAAAGTCAGTCTGCAATATATGGGGGATGAACAGTTAACGGCTTTGGTCGATGAGTCGCGCATCTATCGACTGCTTTTAAACTTGCTCGATAACAGCATCAAGCATAGTCCGAGCCTCCAGTCGATTACAATTGTGGTTAATGTTGTGGATGCACAAATACTGATCGAAACCATTGATGCTGGCGAAGGTTTTCCTGAAGAAGCTTTACCGAGGATTTTTGAACGGTTTTATCGAGTTGATTTTTCTCGCGCAAGGTCAGGGCTAGATCGGGGCGGTAGTGGCTTAGGACTGGCGATCGCTGCCCAAATCGTTGCCCTGCACAAAGGTCAGATCATCGCCAAAAATCATCCTGAGACTGGGGGAGCGTGGATTACAATCACGCTACCATATCAAAGTCCATTGATAAGTCATCCGTCATGAGCGCAGAAAAAATTCTGAAAGATTATGCTTCTGGTCGGCGCGACTTTGCTAGTTTAAACTTGGTCAATGCCAATCTATTTAATAGCGATCTCATAGGCGTTAACTTAACTAAGGCTGATTTACGCCGCGCTAATTTAGTATTGGCTTATCTGAATAAGGTCACTTTTAATAATGCCAACTTATCAGGGGCAAAGCTGGGCGGAGCGACCCTTAACCAAGCGATCATGATGAATGCCAATCTCGCTGAAGCTGACCTGCATGGAGCCATGCTGCAACGGGTGAACCTCTTCGGCGCGAATTTATCCCTTGCCAATCTGATGGATGCCAATCTCACCGAGGCGGATTTGCGTAGTGTCAATTTGCGTGGGGCTAATCTGCGCTGTGCCATTTTGAGCGCCGCCCTCATCAGGGAAGAACGGGGCTATCCCCCCACCACCATGAGTGGTGCAAATTTACGCAAAGCCGATCTGCGCGGGGCAAACCTGACGGGAGCTGACTTATCAGGCGTGGATCTTTCGGGCGCAAATCTTAGCGAGGCAACTTTAGCTAAAGTAAATTTACAAGGCGCAAACCTTAGTGGGGCGATCGCAATCAACAGCATCCTCACGGAGGCAAATTTGAGCAGTGTGAACTTTACTGAAGCTAATTTTAAAGGGGCGAACTTTAATAGAGCCGATCTCAAAAATGCCAATCTCCACTTAACAAATTTATTTGGGGCAAACTTAGCTAAGGCAAATATTAGTATGGCAACCTTGAGCGGAGCGAGCTTAATTCAAGCCGTAATGACTGGTTGCGACCTCTCGCGATCGCTTTTAGACCATGCCAACCTCAGTCAAGCAACCCTTGTCGATGCTTACTTAGTTCGCGCTAACCTTGACGGGGCTGACCTAAGTGATGCTGTCTTGACCAGAGCTGAACTTAGCGGCGCTAGTACGATCGGCACTATTTTTAATGGTGCAACTATGCCCGATGGCAAGACTCACTCGTAAGATAAAATCAAGAAATATATGCCATTTCTTGACTTGATATTAAATCCCAGAGAAATTTTTGTGCATCGCGGCTCCACCGCGATGCAGTAGATAGGCATAAATAAGCTAAAAACCCAGAAAGTTGTTTCGCCCGCTACGCGGGCGAAACAACTTTCTGGGTTCAGGCTGTACTTGGTATAAATTAAGACGGGAAAGCGGAAATAAGTGATTATGGAAAATCTTAGTCTTCTGGAGGAGGTAATTGATAGTTTGGAGCAAGATGTGAACGTCTTGCGGATTAAACGATTGATTTTATTTACTTGTCATAGCACTTGGTCTAATGATGTCAATGAGGTTAAAGCCTTACATATGAATCAGTTGGTGCGGGAAGTGATGATTATGTTTCCTGACCTAAATATGCTCAAGCAAATGCTCAATAATCAAGTTAGGCAACTTAGCAAACAGACAGACTATTTACTAGCGGCGGACAGCATTGTTGATAGTTTGGGATTTCTCTACACCCTTCGCGATGAAGGCAATCTTCCTGAAAGTTTCTTAAATCCCCAAGCAGCCGCTAAGAATAAAAGACCACTACCTTTTAATCAAAATGACCATTCGGATAAAAATGAACATGACACCATCCCCCATCGCCATAATCTCAAATATTTAACCAATCTCTTCGACCTGCGCTCAAATATTTCCCGCAATATTAGCCCTCTTCATGCCAAGATCCTGTTGTTTTCCAGTCTCAACTATCGATTTAGCCCCCAAGAACGCGACTGGTCGCCCCTTTATACCTATGATCTTGATGATTTGATGCAGCTTATTTTTCAAACCCACGAAACTTTTCCTGACCTAGAGCAAAATCTTAAATTAGTCAGCGAGAGCTTAGATCAGCCTGAAGATGCTAAACGAGCTTCAGCCGTAATTTTGCAAGCCTTAAAGCCTTTTTATTAAAACCAAAATACGAATGGCGGCGCTTAGCGCCGCCATTCGTATTTTGGTTTAATAGCGCTTTGCGCTTACTGAAACCAATAGAAATTTCTATTGGTTTCAGGCTGTGTGGCAATATTGTTTAGAAGTATGCGCGGAAATTGAATGGATAGACGCAAGTTTTTAGCTGGTGCAGCGATCGCCGCAATTGGGGGATGTCAATGGTCGAGTCCCTTTGATCGGCGCGATCGCCTAAAAATAACAGGTTTGCTAGGCGCGATGCCCAGCAAAGTGATCAGCCAATTTGAGTCAACTTTTCCGTTCAAAGTCGATTTTAAAGCCGAAACTGCTCCTGCCAATGTCTGGCAAGAATTGCAAAAAAAACAAGAGACATCACCAAATTTATTTAGTATTAGCAATGCTTGGTTAGATCAAGCGATCGCCCAATCAGCAATCCAGCCCCTAGCCCCAGAAATGCTCGCTCAGATGCCCCAATGGCAAAATCTGAGTACCTTTTGGCAGCAAAGCGTGACCCGCAATAATCAGGTGTGGGGTATTCCTTACCGTTGGGGAAGCACAGCGATCGCCTATCGCCGCGACAAATTAAAGTTTGAGATTAAGCAATGGTCAGATCTATGGCGATCAGAACTAACAGGTAAGCTGACCCTGCCCGATGATGCGCGGGAAGTAATTGGGATCGCGCTTAAAAAGATCGGTCAGTCCTATCAACTAGAAAATATTGAGGCTGATGCCAATATCTTGACCTTACTCAAGCAAGAACTAAAAAGTTTACAAGCTCAAGTTTTGACCTATTCGTCAGAACATTATTTACAGTCATTGCTCTCAGACGACAGTTTGGCGGCGGTGGGTTGGAGCAATGATATGTATCGAGCTAAGCGCCAAAACCCCGACACGATCAAAGTTGTGATCCCTCAAGACGGCACGGCTCTATGGTCGGATCTATGGGTAATTCCCAAGGCGGGAACGGCGATCGCGGCGGCGGCAGAATGGATGGATTTTTGCTTAACACCAACTGTCGCGGCTCAACTTACGGCACTAACTGATGCGGTAAGTCCCTCGAGCGATCTCACCCAAGTTCCTGATAGTGTAAAAGCCGATCCCATTAAATTTTTGTCACCCGAAGTATTTAGCAAGAGTGAGTTAATTGCGCCTTTGTCGCCAGCAACATTTGCTCAATACCAAGATCTCTGGACAAAGCTCAGAACAAAAACCCTTTAAAGCTCAAAAAGAGTTGGAGCGGGCTTCGCCCGTTCCAACTCTTTTTGGGCTTTAAAATAAAGGCAAGTGGCGGCACGCCGCACTGCCACTTGCCTTCTGTGTTTTATTTCTTAACAAAACTAGCGACAGTTATACTAAGCATACGCAAGCAAATAAGAGCAAAATATGACTACAGCCACACTTGACATTAAACCTGATAGCAATGCCCGTGATTTGTTTCAAGCCGCCTATGAAAATCGGTACACATGGGATCACAACTTCCCTGGCATGACCGCCAATGTATCGGTGGCGATCGATGGAGTCGCCCGTACAGGCAAGGCTCACATTAAGCCCGACCTCTCTGTGGAAGTGAGCATGGATGAGCCACAACTAATTGAGCGCACCACCCGCACTCCTAGCGGTGAAGAAAAGACAATTTCTGTAGATGAGGGTCAGGAATGGCTCTACAACCAATTGCGTGATGTGGTTACCCATCGCAAGCGCAAAACATTTGAAGAAGCTCATGGAAAGTCTGCCTTTAATCTGGGCGATACCGATGAGTCGGGAGCCGTGGAAATCTTGGTGACAGGTGACTCGATGGGTTCAAATTACAAAGTGCGCGGCAATGAGATCTCGATGGTGAGCCGTGTCATGGGTCGGATTGGCTTTGTGATCAATCACCTTGGGCATCTTGACACTGGCGAAGGCTATGTTTCTTCTTTGTATACGGCAGTGTTCCGTAACCCGAGCAATGACGAAGTAGTTCGCCAAGCTAAGTTTGAAGATGTTTATGAAAAGATTGGCAACTACTATGTAATGACTAAGCAGATCGTGCAGTCCCACGAGCAAGGTCAGACCAAAAATTACGAAATCATCTTTAGTGACATTCAGCTTTTGGGCTAACTTACTCAGATTGAAGCGGCGCAATGCGCCGCTTCAATCTATACATCGCAAAAGTAACTATGCGCTCTGATCTAGAACAATTATTGCTGTCAGAAGAAGAACTGATTGAGTTAACTGGCTATGAGCGTCTTAAAGTTTTGCCATCAAATCAGTTAACCTCAAAACAAATTGCTTGGCAGAGAGCGATCGCCATCGCAATTGTGATCATTGCTTTTGTCACCTTTGCGAGTATTTTTCTACCTTCGCTACGAGTTGCAGGCAGCATCTTTTTAATTAGTCTGACCCTATCAGCCGTGAGCATTGCCCTAGAAATTGCAGAAGTGGCGATGCTTTTTTTGTTGGCAGCTTTAGCTTCATTTATATATTCTATTTATGTGTTGATAGGAGCGACTTTAGGAATTATTTTATTGTGTGTAGGCTTAGCAATCGCCTCTGGTGGCATAGCTTTCATCCTGATTAAAATATTTACAACCCAATGGCGTAATTATCGTAATCCAGAAGCAAAAAGTGGAATCTCACCAACTATACTTCGCTTATTTAAAGAAGTGGATAAGTGCAATAAGGTAATTCGCGATATTAATATTTTTGATCAACTTCAAGACGCGGGAAATGCGATTAAGTTAGAGTCGAGAGAGTCAGCGATCGCCGCCATTAGAATCACTCGCAACGATATTGTTAGAGCCTTAAAAACCGAGAGAATCTTGCGCGAAAATCCTGACTTCCATCCTGATCGCTTTAACATCGATCTCAATGCCTTTGAAGCAATCCAAATGAATGACCGAGCGCAGGAATATGGACGGATTTTTGACACGACTATGCAAATTGCGATCGATGTCCAAAAGGCAATGGCAGAGTTACATCAATTTAGTACTGGTAGGTAGCGCTGTAAAGCCACTCATCTTTTGAGGAGTATGGAGAAAATTTTGAAGGCGGCGCTTCGCGCCGCCTTCAAAATTTTCTCTGGGTTTTAAGTCAGCGCAAAGCGCTGTATTGATTTGGTATAAAGTAATGAAATACTGTATGGCTGGATGTTTGTATGAGCGATAAAACTACTGGAAAAGACATTTTGTCTGAGGATGAGCTATTTCGTTTGGGAGGGAAAACATTAAACTTTGTAATTGTGCCTGCGGACGTCAAGCATAAACATATCAAAGTCGAAGATTTGGATAAACCTGTAGCCGCAATTAGTTACAACAACTACACTTACAGCTTGTTTCGGACTAGTAATAGCTGGATAGAAGTTGAGAAATTAACTAGCCGCTTATCAGTCGCATATTTGATTACAGTGACAGCAAAAGGCTGGGCAATTTGGGTATTTGAATATTAAAAAAAATCGGCGCTTAGCGCCGATTTTTTTAATTCCGTTGTTCCAGGATCTCGGCAAAGGCAAGCTCAAAATCTTGATTGGTAATCCGCAGATTTTCTAATAAATCTGACTGATCGCGTTGGTGGCGGCGAATCGCAAAAATGGCGGCACGATTGCTTAAAAATGCCAGATCCGCGCCATTCCAGCCATCGGTACGTTCCGCCCACAGACTTAAATCTAGGCTGGGATCAAGGGGGCGATCGCGATTATGAACTTCCAAAATAGAATTGCGACTATCGCGATCGGGTAGATCTATCAACATATGCAACTCAATCCGCCCCGATCGCAATAATGCAGGATCAATAAAATCGCGGCGATTAGTTGCCCCAATCACCAATAATCCTTCCACTGATTGCAATCCATCGATTTCGGTGAGCAATTGACCAATCACGCGATCGCTCACACCACTATCACCTTGATAGCTGCCCCGCGCAGGTGCAAGAGTATCAATCTCATCAATGAAAATCACGCAGGGAGAGGCTTGTCGCGCTTGGGTAAACAACTGGCGGATCGCTTGCTCCGACGCACCTACCCATTTGGTCAATAGTTCTGAACCCGCTACAGAAATGAAATTGGCTTGAGCTTGAGTGGCGATCGCCTTAGCTAACAGAGTTTTGCCAGTGCCAGGAGGTCCATAGAGCAGCACACCCCGCGCCGCCCTAGCGCGAGTATGGGCATACAAAGCAGGATCAATCAAAGAACCAGTGACCGCTTCTTGCAAAGTTTGCTTAATTTTAGTTAGCCCCCCAATTTCTGACCACTGGACTTGGGGAACTTGGATTTGCAGCGATCGCAATACCGCAGGTTGCACCTGTTTGAGCGCAAATTCAAAATCTTCGCGGTTAACATCCAGAGTCTCAGGAATATCCGCCACAGTTGCCACTTGTCGCCGTAACGCATTGGTTGCTGCCACTTGGCACAGCCCCTTAATGTCCGCACCAACATAGCCATGAGCGCGATCGGCGATATCATCCAAATCCACATCACTCGTCAGGGGCATCGACTGAGTATGGATTGCCAAAATCTCACGGCGCTCTTGACGATTGGGAACGGCAAACATAATTTCCCGATCAAAGCGCCCAGGACGGCGCAGGGCAGGGTCGATCGCATCAGGTCGATTGGTTGCCGCCAGCACGATTACGCCCTTAGTTTCCGCAAATCCATCCATTAGCCCCAATAACTGCGCCACTAACCGCTTCTCCACTTCCCCTTCGACATTAGCGCGATTGGGAACAAGGGCATCAATTTCATCAATAAAAATTAAACAGGGAGCCGATTTGACTGCTTTCTCAAATACCTGCCGCAAGCGAGTTTCCGCTTCGCCATAGTACTTACTAATTATTTCTGGCCCCACGATCGCCACATAATTTACACCCAAAACCTGAGCTAGCGATCGCGCTGTCAAGGTCTTACCCGTTCCTGGAGGTCCCACTAGCAGCACACCCTTGGGCGGCTCCAGCCCCAGCTTTGCCAATACATCAGGACGCTTTAACGGAATCTCGACTAAATCTCTTAATTGAGCGAGGTTATTTCCCAAACCGCCCACTAATTTACTCATTTCTTGAGGAATTGTGGAGTCATTGGCTGGCGGCTTTGGCGGCACGACATCAGGGGAAGTCACCTCAGTTTGTGAAAAGTCACTAGAAACATTGCGAGGCGATCGGGGAATATTGCCCCTGCGAGGAATGCTAGACATAGGACGCGAACTAATATTTACTTCTGTACGCAGTTCACCAGATTTCTGCTTTTCGTCAAGTTTTTGAGCTAGATCAATCAATTGATCGAGATTGAGAAATTGCTTCACCTCATCCACCAAAGATTCCATCCCCTCCACATTGAAAGCAAACTTATCTTTAAAACTATCCTTGTCATTACTCATTGAGTTTTTTCCCCGCTAGCGGCGATTAAATTTGTGGCGATAAAGCCTTATGTTAGCAGCGCTAATCGTCAGGCGATACAGTACTTTGCGCTAACTTAATGCAGTAATTACTGCTCAAACGAACCCCAAGAGTAATTTTGAAAGTGTTGCAAAGCAACGATTTTAAAATTTCTACTGCGTCTGGGCTTGAGCGCAAAGTGCTATTACTCCCTTCCTAGCGAAAAATTACAGTTGCGGCGCAACTGTAATTTTTCGCTAGGAAGGGAGTAAATATCAAAGAACTGTATTTTTAAAAATTGTTGTTAACTGTGATATAGTTGCAAAGCGTCAAAAACGTAACGGGATGTAGCGCAGCTTGGTAGCGCACCACTTTGGGGTAGTGGGGGTCTTGGGTTCAAATCCCAACATTCCGATTAATTAGATAGTTGATATAGCCCATTCAGGCTTTGAATAGTTTGGATATGTTTAGAGAAGCGGCGTTTCCCTAAATCTCTATGGGTTTTAAGTCGGCGCAAAATGCTTTAATTTATGTCATTAGTAAACTAAAAACCCAGAGGTTGTTGCGCCCGCTAAGCGGGCGCAACAACCTCTGGGTTTTAATTAAACCGAGCTACTTAAAAGGCGATCGCATTTTAAGGATTAACTAGGGATTAACTTCTGTTTCTATCCACAAACCCAGTTCATTGCGGTGATATAGGGAACGATTTTGAGGATTGCCGCGCAATTCAAGGTGATCAACTTCGATTGGTTCCAATAGTAATAGACAAAAATCGGCGAGTGGGGATGATGGATCGGGAGTAGTTATTTCAAGGTTTTCGGAGATTCTGTTTTTACGAGGATGCGCCCAAGCAAATTGAGTTCTGGCAGCATCAGAGAGGGATTGCCATGATTTTTGGCGCAGGTTTTGTAGTTCTGAGCTAGGATTTTCCACATCAATTAAGCATAGTTTTCCCATGATCCGAAACTGCGATCGCGTTTTGGCAAAGTACCAACAGACCTCCGCCCAAGGATTATCAAGGATTTGCTCAAATTTTTGACTGCGGCGATCAGTAATAATTTGCAGACAGTCTTTGAAGTGATCGCTATCCTCAAGAAACCCCCGAAAGACAACTGTGCGATTATGAGGTCGCCCATCTAAGCCAATGGTTGCCAATTGAAAGAACCTTGCTTCGGGTTGATTGCGGTGTTTGTGTAAGCTTCGAGCTAGGTGCGATCGCCACATGATATCTACAGTACTTTGTGCTAGTTTAAGTTCCAGATAAAAAGTGCCGCTTCGCGGCACTTTTTATCTGTAGATATATTTTATGGCAAAAACTATGACTAATCTGTGGATTGAGGGCTGTAGCTGTAGTGGCAAGACAGCCCGAATTATCCAACATTTTTGTGATTGGACAGAACAGGATTTTGCCCATCAACCGAATCCACAGGCGGCTTCTCAGAAGGTTTTAGTTTTTGCCGTTGATGCTGAGCAAAGGCGCAATTTGAGCGATCGCTTGATAGTGGCAACTCATGGCAAATATCCTGCCACCGTGGTGACACCGCTTAGTTTTTTTCGTGATGAGGTCTGTCTTTTTTGGACATTATTAGTTAAGGAACTTCAATTAAAAGCCCAGTTTCCTTTGTTTTTGAGAGTAGAAAATGAGCAGGAACTTGCGGCGCTATGTTGGCGTGATCGCCTAGAGATGCAAACTTTACAAATGGAAAGCGTGGGACGCGATCGCCTAGTTCGCCGCTTTTTGGATTTGTATTTGCTAGCCGCCTATGGAGGGCGCAGTATTCAGGAAGTTCCCGCCATTTTAAATGTGGGATTAGAAAGTATCACTGATCTTGCTTCTGGTGAATCCATTGGCAACATTTTAGAGCAGTGGCAAGAAATTGGTGAAGCCTTAGCAGAATGGCGCGACTATTGTTGGGATCGCGGTTTGCTGACCTATGGTATTATTGTTGACCTGTTTGTGCAGCACCTATTTCCCCATCCGCAATATCAGCGACGACTCAAACAACGCTTCCGCCATGTAATCGTTGATCGTGTCGATGAAATGCCCGCGATCGCCTGTGACCTGTGCAAATTTCTTTTGCAAAATGGAGTTCAAGGACTGTTTACGTTTAATTCTGCTGGTTCGGCGCGGTTGGGATTGGGCGCTGATCCTGACTACTGGCAAGAAATTAAAGCGGAATGCAAGATTGACATCCTTCCTAAAGCAAGTAATACTTTAGGTTCAGAAATTGCTCCCTTGGTTCTAGAAATAGTTAGTGAACCGAGCCAGAGATTTATTGAACCATTTGCCAATATTTATGGAATTGAATCGATCTCGCGTTCTAAGTTATTCCGTAACGTCGCCGAAAGTATTGCTGAGGCGATCGCCTCTAACCAGATTCAAGCCAATGAAATCGCCATTATTGCCCCAGGGTTAGATAACATTGCTAACTATGCGATCGCGGAAATACTTCGCAAAAAAGATATTCAAGTATATCCTCTCAATGATCAACGTCCGCTCTCCCATTCCGCACAGGTGCGATCGCTGCTAACTCTGCTAGCTTTGACTTATCCCAATCTTGGGAAGCTAGTCAGCCGTGATCAAATTTCCGAGATGTTAGTGGTGCTAACCGAAGTGATCGATCCCGTGCGGGCGGGGCTATTGGCTGACCACTGCTTTGTACCGCACCCAGAGCATCCCCATTTACTCCCTGCCGAAACTTATAACCAATGGAATCGTTTTGGCTATGCGGCAACCCAAGCCTATGAACAACTTCGTCAATGGATAGAACAACAATATCCCCGACCTGCTCCTTTAATATTTATTGATCGGGCAATTCAATCCTTCTTTCAGTCTCGCAAACTCGCCTACGAATATACGATTACGCTCCGAGAACTAATCGAAACTGCCCAATTCTATTGGCAACTCAGCTACCGGCTTGATCAAAAAGATCCGCTTATTTTAGAAAGATTTATTCAACTAATTCGTCAAGGGATAGTCACCGCTAATCCCTACTATTCCACGATTCCAGAAAACAGTGTTGTCCTTGCTACGATCTTTCAATATCGGATGGCGCGGCTCAACCATCGCTGGCAATTTTGGCTAGATGCTAGCTCTGATCTGTGGCTGCAAGGTGGTTCGGCTTCTCTATTTGGCGCACCGCTATTTCTCAAAAATTGGAATGGGGAACTATGGACAACGGAACAAGAAAATATGACTAATTTACAACGTCTACAGAGATTGATTGGTGACTTACTAGATCGCACAGGCGAGCGGCTTTATCTCTGCCATAGCGAACTCAGTACCAATGGACAATTGCAAAATGGAATATTACAGCCCCTAATTGAAGTCGCCGCGCCATCTGACCCAAACCAAGCATAATTTTGAAAGCATTGCAAAGCAATGCTTTCAAAATTATGCTTGTGGTTCGTTTAATTGGCAAATGATATATTTAACCAAGTACCTCAGACCAGATATTGTCCCGC
>MNZA01000152.1:0-4024 GCA_001873375.1 Oscillatoriales cyanobacterium CG2_30_44_21 | reverse complement strand
ACGAGCTTCTATGGGCTACGAGCCGCTACATCACAAATATCGACCTCAAATTTTTGCTGACCTAGTTGGACAAGAGGCGATCGCCCATACCTTATCAAACGCTCTCAACACTAAGCGAATCGCTCCCGCCTATCTATTTACAGGGGCAAGAGGGACAGGTAAAACCTCCAGCGCCCGCATTATGGCGAAGTCCCTCAATTGCCTCAGCTTTGACAGCCCCACGCCTGACCCTTGCGGCAAATGTGAAATCTGCCACAGCATCGCCAACGGCAATGCTCTCGATATCACCGAAATTGACGCAGCCAGTAATACGGGTGTTGACAATATTCGTGAGTTAATTGAACGCGCCCAGTTTGCTCCCGTAAGAGCGCGATTCAAGGTTTATATTATTGACGAATGTTTGACAGGAGATACCCTTGTCCAAACCGATAAAGGTTTGATGCGTCTGGATGATCAAGCTTTGCTTGGCAAACAGGTATTAAGCTACAACGAACAGTCGGAGCAGTGGGAATATAAAAAAGTGCTGCGTTGGTTAGATCGCGGCATCAAACCAACTCTAACTATTAAAACCAATCAACGCTCAATCCAATGCACAGGCAATCACCCAGTTAGGACGACATCAGGATGGATCAAAGCAAGCAACATCAAAGCTGGGATGAATATCTTGTCACCTGCGCCTGTGGATGCGGAGAAAGATGGAGGCTCAGTTACAGAACCTTGGCTTACAAATTTGGAGAAGGTCGAATCTGTAACCCTCGTTGGTGAAGAGAGAGTCTATGACATTGAAGTGGAGGATAATCATAATTTTGTAGCTAATGGGCTGTTAGTGCATAACTGTCATATGTTAAGTACGGCGGCATTCAACGCACTTCTCAAAACCTTAGAAGAGCCACCCGATCGCGTTACCTTTATCCTTGCTACTACTGATCCGCAGCGCGTTTTACCGACAATTATTTCCCGTTGTCAGCGTTTTGATTTTCGGCGAATTCCCCTTGAGGCGATGGTTAAGCATTTAGGAAAGATTGCTGCCAACGAGAAGATTAATATTCATTTAGAGGCCTTGACTCTGGTAGCACAAATTGCTCAGGGGGGACTGCGTGATGCGGAATCCTTGCTGGATCAATTGAGCTTGTTGGATGGAGAGATTACAGTAGAGTCAGTTTGGGATTTAGTTGGTTCCGTTCCCGAACAAGATTTACTATCGCTGATTGAAGCGATCGCCTCGGATCATCCCACACAGTTAATTGAATATGTGCGGCGAATTATGGATCGGGGGCGTGAGCCATTGATTGTGTTGCAGAATTTGGCGAATGTGTATCGAGACTTATTAATTGCTAAAACCGCTAGCGATCGCAGTGATCTCGTGGCTATGACCAGTTCGGGATGGGAAAGACTGAGCCAGTTAGCTCAATCGCTTGCCATCTCAAATATCTTGTTAGGTCAGCAGCATTTGCGATCAGCTGATCTACAAATTCGCAATTCCAATCAGCCGAGGCTCTGGCTAGAAGTCACCCTGATGGGACTTCTCCCTTCTGCTCAAAATGCCGCCCACTCCACCCAATCTACATCCGCGCCATCATTTACGCCTGTCCGCAATTTCACGCCGCCGCCGATTTCCCAAGTTCCACCACCTCCCAAAGTTGACCCTGCGCCCCCAAGTTCTCCTCCTCCAATTGAACCAAACTTAGCTACTCCCGCGATCGCGAAACCGATTGAATCTAAACCTCGTGAAATAGAAACTCCGATCGCTTCGAGGGATGATGACTTCGCGGAGATTGCCTCTGTGGGGTATGACCTCAATCAGTTATGGCAAAACATTTTCTCGATGTTACCTTCGCCGACTAAGGCGGTATTTAACCAAATTCAGGCTCACATTTTAACCATCGACAGTGGCAATGTCAAAATTGGATTAGCAGGTAAGCGCGATGAAACAACTAAAAACATCGTGGTGCAGAAACGTAATGAATTAGAAGATGCCTTTGCTAAATATTTGCAGCGCCCCATCAAGGTGATGTTCACTTTTGTGTCAGCGCCGACTCAGGCTGAGCCAACCGCGCCCAGCCTACCCATAACTCCCGCGATCGCGCCACCAATTTCGCCTAGCCCACCTAGTCCAACTGTAACGACTCCACCATTACCTCCGCCAGAGATTCCTCGGTCGGCGGCAGCTCCGTCCAAGGGCTATGTGGGAATGTCAGAGGATGACATGGTAATTAGGAATATCGCGGAGTTGTTTAATGGACAGATTGTGGATCTTGATGAAGAACCTCCTGATGAGCCCCAAGAAGTGGGTATCTAGGCAAAGTGCTGTAAGCGAAACTTTTTTGTTTTATATCATTGAGATTAGGTAATATTTGGGGTTAAGTAGCTCGGCTTAATTAAAACTTAAAAGTAGAGGTGATTCGGAATTACCTCCTAGGTTTTTAGTTTACTTCTGCCCAACTACTTAGAGCGTGCAAGCACGCATTAAATCAAAACTAAGAATTAGTTTAACTGGCGATGGGTAAGCGTAAATGACAGATATTTTAATAATTGGTAGCGGCGTAATTGGCTTAGCGACAGCGATCGCCCTTTCTCAAGAGGGCGCAAATGTCACAATTGTGGAACGTGGTACTTGCGGTAAGGGCGCAACATGGGCTGCCGCAGGGATGCTCGCTCCCGAAGCAGAGAGACTTGAGGGTTCTCTATTGGAATTTGGAATGCGTAGCCGCGCCATGTATCCCCAATGGATTGCGAACTTGATGAGATTGTCTGGACAGGACTGCGGTTATTGGTGTTGTGGGATTATTGCTCCCGTTCTGTCGGAAGGCGAGCGCCTACCTCTATCACAGCATTCTAAATATCTCGATAAAGTGCAGTCTCATCGCCAACAATCGGGATTAGGTGATTCTATTTTAGGTTCCCTTTGGCTACCTGAAGATGCTCAAGTCAATAACCGTAAGCTTGCCCAAGCACTCATTACAGCAGCGCGATCGCTTTCAATTAGGATTTTAGAAGGTGTGACTGTCTATGAAATTGCCCGCGATCGTAATCGGGTTACGCATCTGGAAACCAGTGCTGGCAAATTGCAGAGCGATCGCTATGTACTAGCGACAGGCGCTTGGACGCGATCGCTGATGCCCTTGCCCGTCAATCCTATTAAAGGACAAATGCTATCTGTCTTTGATCGCGATCGCAAATTACAGAGGGTAATTTATGCGCCCAATTGTTACATTGTTCCGCGTGAAGATGGCACAATTGTAATCGGTGCAACGGTTGAAGATCGAGGCTTTGCGGAAGGAAATACGGCGGCTGGTCTAGCTCAATTGTTGAATAATGCCATATCTGTTTATCCTGCGATCGCTGATATGCCGATTACAGAGACATGGTGGGGCTTCCGTCCCCACGCTCCTAATGAGATTCCCATTTTAGGAGCCAGCGATTATGAAAATCTAATTTTAGCAACGGGACATTATCGCAACGGCATCTTATTTGCGCCGATTACCGCCAAACTGCTCACCGAATTTATCGTCAGTGGAGGCACAGATCCGAGTTCTTACTTTTAGGATTTACACAGCGCTTTGCGCTGACTTAAAACCTAGAGAGAATTAGAAGCGTTGCAAAGCAACGCTTCTAATTCTCTCTAGGTCTGGGCGCTAATCCCACCACAAAAATAATTCTTTAGTTGCCACGAGAGAACGCTTCAACAGTTCTAAGCCATAGTTCTCATCTTCAAAATCAATTCCTGCGGTCATCTCCTGCAAATCTAATGGAATCTCTTGCTGTGATTGTTTAAGTTAGGACTTACGCAAAGAGAAAAAATGATGCGAAAATGAAGAAAGATTTGAGTAAAAGCAATGGTAAAAAAGTTTACTACGCTAGATTATTGCCAGTATCTGATAAGTAGTCAGATAAACTACACAATCACTAACTTGGCAGACCATTTAGAAGAACACAGCCATGACCAGATCAACCGATACCTAAAAGCAGAGAAACTAACGCCGAAATTGCTATGGCAAAACGTGAAACCAACGATTGTGTCAGA
>MNZA01000092.1 GCA_001873375.1 Oscillatoriales cyanobacterium CG2_30_44_21 | reverse complement strand
CGCTACGCGGGCGGAACGACCTTCTTGGTTTTTAGTTATGTTGAGCTACCTAGCTCAAATCGAAACCCATAAAGTTGCGCCCTTGCGGGGCGCAACTTTATGGGTTTCGGTAATTTATGCTGTAATTAACCATCAAAATTCAAAAGCTTATGTCATCATCATTGCGAAACCGTCAACATAGTTTAATTCGTCAGCTAGCAGACTGTATTGAAATGGTCTGGCAAGAGAACTTGGAGCTATCTCCCTACATCGTTCCTCAAGGGTTGGGATACATTGAAGGTCATCTGGAAGGCGAAAAGCTGATTATCGAAAATCTTTGTTACCAAACTCCCCAATTTCGGAAATTGCATCTTGAACTTGCCCAAGTGGGAACAGGGCTGGATATTTTGCATTGCGTTATGTTTCCCAATCCTGAATATGCACTGCCAATTTTTGGGGCGGATATTGTGGGTGGGCGTGGTGGTGCAATCAGTGCCGCGATCGCTGACTTGTCTCCCGTAAATGCAGCGCGATCGCTTCCAGTTAAGTACAGTCAAGCTCTGTCTTCTCTGCCAAATCCTGAATTTGCTCAGCCCCGTGCTTTGCCAGAGTGGGCGGATATTTTTTCGGAATTTTGTTTTTTTGTGCGTCCGATGGGTGAACAGGAAGAGCAAGCTTTCTTAAATCGCGTCCGCGATTTTTTGACTATTCACTGCCAAATTGCTAAGGCGGAGGCAGCTTTGACCAGCGATCTGGAAATTGCGGAGGCGATCGCGGGTCAGCAATATTATTGTGAAAAGCAACAACAAAATGATAAAACTCGCCGAATTTTAGAAAAGTCATTTGGAACTGAATGGACAGATCGTTATATGACAACAATGCTGTTTGATTTTGTAAGTTGCTAAAGCTTATTCCGCCCGCGTAGAGGGCGGAACAAACTTTTAGATAAAGAAATGGCGTAGCCATTTCTTTATCTAAAACCCCATTTAAGAATTATCTAGATCCCCTCCAGCCCCCCTTGAAAAGGCGTTAATATATTTGATACACCAAAGCGCTAAGCCCTCACCCCTAGCCCCTCTCCCGTAGGAGAGGGGAACAAGAAATTTAATATTTCTCCCCTTCTCCTGCGGGAGAAGGGGTTGGGGGATGAGGGGTGTGTCAAGTATATGAACGCCCTTAAAAAGGGGGATTGAGGGGGATCTCTTAGGGCTTTTGACCGCAGAAAGTAATTCTTAAATGGTTTCTAAAACTCAATTACATTATTTTCGTTTGAAGTACTTCTAGTGCCAGAGAGATCGAGATAATTTACTTCAATTAATTTGCGGATTTTGGCTTTACGTTGCCTTGCTTCTTTAATTTTGGCTTGACATTCATAACCAAAATTAGGATTCGCGATTACATCGATACTCTGATACTTACTTAGCCAATCTTTCTCATGCTTCTCACACATGATGAACTGGATCTTGGCGATCGCGGTTCTCACGACAATCTGGGGACGCAATAGCCCGACTCGTGAGTTTTCA
Source organism: Oscillatoriales cyanobacterium CG2_30_44_21 (assembly GCA_001873375.1). GTDB lineage: Bacteria > Cyanobacteriota > Cyanobacteriia > Pseudanabaenales > Pseudanabaenaceae > Pseudanabaena. Next base: position 19,906 of record MNZA01000092.1, on the reverse strand, counting down.
TCAAGCCATAGCAAATGTTGTAATTGCTGAGCTGCTTCGGCTTGTTCGGCACAGAGAATCTGTAATTGCTGCACTAAATGGTCGGGATAGGGTTCGACTGCGGCTAAGGAAGTTTTTTGATCTTGAAGTAAATTGAGAATCACTTGCCAGAGATAGCGATGATTTGATTGCGTAAATTCAATTTGTTCTTCTTCAGCTATTTCTTGATATAAGTAAGCGCGATGTTGCGGGAAATGTAGATAAATTTGCAGAAGTTGAGTTTCCGCAGTGTGTAAGGCGTTAGTAGTGGGTAGTAGTGATGGCGCAGGCTTGTTACTATTCCATCGTGTATTCCGTAACTGGCGGCGCAGGTCTTGTTCCAGACGGAGCGCTAAATAAGAATCTCCTTGAGACAAGCGCTGGGCTGAAGTATGAATGTAATGCGTCCGAAAGAAAGAATCAACGGGCAGATTATTTAGTAATTGCGTAATGGCTTGACTGCATTTTTGAAAACGATCTGCTTGATTTAAGTCTTGTCCTGTCAGAATTTGATTGATCTGCCAATCGAGAAATAAGGGGGCATTTTCGATTAAATTGTTATACGCATCAGCACTATGCTGTTTGAGATATTCATCGGCATCTTTACCATCAGGAATAGTCAGTACTCGCAACTGCACAGTTCCATTAAAAACTAATTCCTTAAAACCCGCGATCGCCTTTTCGGCGGCGGTGATTCCTGCCTTGTCAGCATCAAAGTTCAAAATTACGTTTTTAGAATCGGTGTAACGCAATAATTGCTTCATTTGATCGGCATTTAACGCCACGCCCATGGTCGCGATCGCCTGTTCGATCCCCGCTTGGTGCAATGCGATCGCATCAAAATAACCTTCCACCACAATCGCCCGATCCTGCTTTGAAATGGAATCCCTAGCCTTATCCATTCCAAATAGAACTGTACCTTTACTAAATAGTTCTGTTTCAGGTGAATTTAAGTACTTAGGTTCTTCATCTCCTAGCGATCGCCCCCCAAAAGCAATCACGCGCCCCCGCGTGTCGTGAATGGGAATCATCAGGCGATCGCGAAATCGGTCATAAAAGCCATTGCCAGTTTTACGCGGCACAATCAAGCCCGCTTGTTCGACAAGACTGACAGGAATCTGCTTCTGCTGCACCAGATAGCCCATGAGAGTTTCCCAACCCGCAGGCGCATAGCCCAGTTGAAACTTTTGGATTGTCTCTTTGCTCATCTGTCGCTTCTCGGAGAGATAAGCCAAGGCAGCTTTTCCTTGATGGGCATACAGAGCGTGCTGGTAGAAACTTGTGGTCAGAGCCATCACTTCATAGAGGCGATCGTGATGGGAAATTTGACGCTGAATTTCCTTAGCTTTTTCAGGTTCTAAAGTCTGAATGGGAACGTTGTAACGTTTCGCTAAATCCACCACCACATCAGCAAAAGGTCGCTTATCAATTTCCATCAAGAACTTGACTGCGCCACCCGATGCCCCACAGTTAAAACAGTGATACATCTGGCGCGATGGACTGACCGTCATCGCTGAGGCATTTGTCCCATTGTGAAAGGGACAGGCTCCACGAAAGTTAGCCCCACTTTTTCGCAGGACAACGCGCTCAGAAACGACATCAACGATATCGGCTCTCTGACCTACTTGATCTATGGTGTCTTGATGAATTTGGAAATATGCAGACATAGACGAGGTCGGCTATTTTGGTAAGATTGGAAGATATCGAAAGATCAAGATAGCCGGTTATTTTATACCAAATCAAGAAGTGTTTAAAAAACCATACTGGGTTTTGTTTTCAATTCACAAAAGTGTAGTCACACTTTTGTGAATTAGTATTACTCCCTTTTCCACAGAAAAAAAATCAAGGATTAGTATTGCGGTGCAATACTAATCCTTGATTGGGAAGAGCTACGCCAACCTTTTTTAATTACAGTCTATTTGGGCTTTAAGAGGTACAAAAGATTTTTGATCAGCGCAAAGCGATGTATTTAGATAGCTAGAGCGGGTTCTCTCGTTACCACATTGGAAGCAGTAAGTTCTGGATAGAGAGGGAAGCGATCGCATAAAGCTTTGACTCTAGATAGACAATCCGCCTGCACGGCATCACTGTCGGGGCTTAACAAGCGATCGGCGATGATATTGGCAATCTCACTGAACTCTGCTTCTTTGAATCCGCGAGAAGTCATCGCAGGTGTACCGAGGCGTAAGCCACTAGTTACAAAAGGAGACTCAGGATCAAAAGGAACTGTATTTTTGTTAGCAGTGATATTCACGCCACTGACTAGAAGGTCAGCGACTTTCCCAGTCATGCCAATGGAACGAAGGTCAACCAGTACCAAATGATTATCAGTTCCATTGGAAACCAACTTGAATCCACGCGCTTGCAATTGAGTCGCTAGGGCTTGAGCATTAGCGATTACTTGAGCAGAATACATTTTGAAACTAGGATCTAGGGCTTCGCCAAAAGCGACCGCTTTTGCAGCAATGACGTGTTCGAGGGGACCGCCCTGAGATCCTGGGAAAACAGACTTGTCAAACTTTTTGCCAAGGGCGGCATCGCGAGTCATGATCAAGCCGCCACGAGGTCCGCGCAGGGTTTTGTGAGTGGTGGTGGTGACGACATCACAGTAAGGAATAGGGTTAGGGTGATGTCCAGAGGCGACTAGCCCAGCGATATGGGCGATATCTGCCATCAAGTATGCGCCAACTTCATCAGCGATCGCCCTAAACTTAGCGAAATCAATGATGCGTGGATAAGCTGAGAAACCGCAAATGATTAGTTTGGGCTTATGCTTTAGGGCAAGGTCGCGGATCAAGTCAAAGTCCAGTTGCTCAGTTTCTTGATTGAGACCGTAATGCACTTTGTTAAACCACAGCCCCGAAACATTTACAGGGGAGCCGTGGGTTAAGTGACCACCATGGGACAAGTCCATTCCCAAGAAGGTATCTCCAGGCTTGAGCAGAGTCAAAAATACCGCAAAGTTAGCTTGAGCGCCCGAGTGAGGCTGCACGTTTGCGTGGGCTGCCCCAAATAATTCTTTAACGCGATCAATGGCAATCGATTCAATCTCATCGACAAACTCGCAGCCGCCGTAGTAGCGCTTTGAGGGTAGCCCTTCCGCATACTTATTGGTCAATACTGATCCTTGGGCTGCCATAACTGCCAAGGAGGTAAAGTTTTCGCTGGCGATCAATTCAATATTATTTCGTTGTCTTTCTAGCTCCTTGTCGATAAAGCCCGAGACAAGAGGATCGGATGCGGCGAGGATAGGAAACAAATTAGTCATCTTTCTGAGCTTATATGCGGAGTGTTTAATAATTAGTATGAACTAAAACAAGGATGGGTTGCCAAATTACCACGCTTTGCGCTGGAATTTGGACAGGTTCCAGCAAACAAATTTAAAAGCGTTGCTTAGCAACGCTTTTAAATTTGTTTGCTGGTTCGGGTTTGAGCGCGATCGCTTTACAACAAGTGACCTGAAAATGATAAGCCTTCGATTTGATCAATGGGAACCATCCAAATTTTATTTTGGTAGGGTCGCCAAACTGCACTCATGATGTAGTGATTTCGCAAAGAAATGATATGCACATGGGGGATGCCCGAAAACTTAGAACATGAGCGCAAAAAATCCAGCGTCCTGATCAAACGGCTATGTAAAAATGTCGCCATCTCGTCACTGCAATTTTGGCGCAACATCGGCACAACCTGCGGATCGGTATCTCCACGCAACTCATAGATAATGTGGGTCTTACCTTTGAAGTCGATTTTACGCGATCGCACTTCCCAGCCACACAAGACTCCAAAACCAATTACAGCCATGCCCAAGTCAATGTGAAAATCCCGCATTTGAAACTTGGTATTGCTGCTCATGTCACTGTAAGTGTTGTAACCAGTCCACGCATGAAATTTTTCTAAATTTTCGTCAACTATATCAACGGCGGAGCGATAGGGCGAGGTTGCGGCGCGACTGATTTGGGTGACTTCTGAAGTTGGCTCTGGCAGCATACTTGTCTCGTAAATTCCAGTATTTGTTGGCTAACCCAGACTGACAAGAATGTTTATAGCTGTAATCTGACTGGCTACAGCTATATTTCAACAGAGGGTATTAAGATTTCAATTGATATGTGGATTTTAACATCAACTGCTATAAAAAATTTGAAAGCGTTGCGAAGCAACGCTTTCAAATTTTTTATAGCAGTTGGTTTGATCGGCAAAGCGCTGTAAGGGTTTTGCAATTTACAGCGCTTTGCACTTACTTAAAACCCAGCGATATTTTGATGGGTCGCGGCTCTGCCGCGACCCATCAAAATATCGCTGGATTGTAGAAATCAAATTGTGATGTGGATCACGTTATTTGGATCTAACTGTCACGGGGATGGTGGATATGCAATCACTTTCTTAACTTGGCGATCGCGTGATACTGATACCCATAGAGCAATTCTTTAGAGCAGTTCCCATTCAAGGGCTAGAACCATGATTCTTAATTCACTCAACCAAGTCCGCATGATCATTATCAATACAATCGCTGGAACTGAAAAAGCAATTGTATTTTTGGGCAAAACCTTTGTGGCTGAAAATGTTTACGCATCGGTTAGTGATGCGATCGCTGGTTGCAGGCGGGATATAGATATGGGTATGGGCGTGTTGATCGCTCCTGAGTCTGAACAGTTCCGCGTTTGGATTGCCGTACCTGAAGATCTAATCTTAAAGACTCAAGCTGCTTAAACCCATAATGGCGGCGTTTCGCGCTGCCATTATGGGTTTACCCTCAAAAAGCTGATTCGACCGCTTCGCGGTCGAATCAGCTTTTTGAGGGTTACTACCCTTTGCACAAATTATTGATCTGGTCAACGATTTCTTCTTCTTGGCTGGCAGTTGTCTCTAGGACTTGCATAGATTGAGAGACCGCTTCCCTATTTTTAGTTTCTTTTGCTTTTACTCTAGTTTTGAGAGATAGCACAGTCGTATCGTAAACGGCTAATAATTGAGTTTGTAGTCCCTTTAGGGTCGCATCTTGAACAGAAATTTCTTGCACTTCCGCCCGAATTTGACTGAGGCTGTCCGCAAATTGATTAAAGCCAGCATCATCTGTGGGGATTGGCATCGCACTGGCTTTATTGGCAATGGTAACGAGTTTGTTACATTGAACCACTCGGTTTTCTCCACATCCATAAAACAATAGTCCAAGGCTAAACAATGCCAAATAACGGACAGGGCTATATTTCAAGGACTGGCTCAAAGCTGAGACTTTAGAAAGTTGAAGTTGCATTAGGTGATTGCCAGTGGTCTAAATATGTGAGCTTGGTGTACGAGCAGGTGTCCAAAAATTCTAAAATGTTTTAGTTACCTAAGCTTACTAAAGAGATTTGCCTTATGTCCGATAATCGCCGCAGTCGTGCCATCACCGAAGGCGTACAGCGATCGCCAAACCGCGCCATGTTACGCGCCGTGGGCTTCCAAGATTCAGATTTTACAAAACCAATCGTGGGCGTGGCAAGCGCTCACAGCACAATTACCCCTTGCAACATGGGGATTGCCCCCTTGGCGATTCGTGCGGAAGCTGGGATTCGCGCCGCCAATGGGATGCCGCAAATATTCGGGACAATCACGATCAGCGATGGCATTTCCATGGGAACTGAGGGCATGAAATATTCCTTAGTATCCCGCGATGTGATTGCCGACTCGATCGAAACTGCTTGCACAGGGCAGAGCATGGATGGCGTATTGGCGATCGGTGGCTGCGACAAGAATATGCCTGGGGCGATGATCGCCATGGCAAGAATGAACATTCCCGCCGTATTTGTCTATGGCGGCACAATTGAGCCAGGGCATCTAGATGGTGAAGATTTGACCGTGGTTAGCTCCTTTGAGGCGGTTGGTCAATTTAGCGCAGGCAAAATTGATCAAGCAAGGTTAACGGCAGTTGAGCGCCATGCTTGCCCCACGGCTGGCTCCTGTGGTGGGATGTTTACCGCCAATACGATGTCTTCCGCTTTTGAAGCGATGGGCATGAGCTTGATGTATTCCTCCACGATGTCGGCGATCGCCCCTGAAAAAGCCGAAAGCACAGAACAAGCAGGCAAGGTTCTCGTTGAAGCGATTCGCAACAACCTCTGTCCTCGCGATATCATTACTCGTAAATCAATCGAGAATGCCATTTCTGTGGTCATGGCAGTGGGCGGCTCCACTAATGCTGTGCTGCACTTTTTGGCGATCGCCCATTCCGCAGGCGTGGCATGGAGCCTTGATGACTTTGAGCGCATCCGTCAGCGTGTGCCTGTACTCTGCAACCTGAAGCCATCAGGCAAATATGTCGCCACTGACTTGCACAAAGCAGGCGGCATTCCTCAAGTGATGAAAATGCTGTTAGTGCATGGATTACTGCATGGCGACTGCATCACGATCACAGGGCAAACTGTAGAAGAAGTACTTAAAGATATTCCTGCGGAACCTCGTGCCGATCAAGATGTAATCCGTCCTTGGGAGCGTCCGATGTATGACCAAGGACATCTTGCCATCCTCAAGGGCAATCTCGCTGAAGAAGGTGCTGTCGCTAAAATCTCTGGGGTTAAAAATCCAATCATTACAGGTCCTGCCCGTGTCTTTGAATCAGAGGAAGATTCTCTGACGGCGATTCTTGGCAATCAGATTAACGCTGGGGATATTTTAGTAATCCGTTATGAAGGTCCCAAAGGTGGACCTGGAATGCGAGAAATGCTGGCTCCCACCAGTGCCATTATTGGCGCAGGATTAGGCGATTCCGTTGGCTTGATCACCGATGGACGCTTCTCGGGCGGTACTTATGGCATGGTGGTCGGTCATGTCGCTCCTGAGGCTTTTGTGGGTGGTGCGATCGCCCTTGTCCAAGAAGGCGACTCGATCACGATTGATGCACATCAGCGCTTGATCCAACTCAATGTCAGCGATGAAGAGATTGCGGTTCGCCGTGCCAATTGGAAAGCACCAAAACCTCGTTATACCAAGGGCGTTTTAGGAAAATATGCCACATTGGTTTCCACAAGCAGCAAAGGCGCTGTCACCGATTTGAATTTATTTGAATAAAACATAGCGGCGCTTTGCGCCGCTATGTTTTTAAAGCTAGTGGAGGCGCGAAGCGCCTCCACTAGCTTTTTTGTGACGCTGAATCCTGCTGACCGACTGAGTAATTAATGGCGTAGCTCCAACTTAATAAGCGTAGCCATAGACGCGGATTGGAAGGTTCTAGCCAGTTTTGACAACCACGCAAAAGCTGGGGCAGCCAACCACCTAAAATTGCATTGGTTAAAGAACTGCGGGTAAAAGCGCCATAGCTGGAGAGCCATCTCAGCAGATCCTTTGTCCCTGCCATCTCCAAAATCCAGAAAATTAGTCTCGGATTTTGGGAGGCGGCGATGATCGCCAGTCGGTTGAACATTAGCCAATTAAGACGGTCTTTGATAAAGCGATCGCTAATAGCTTGCGGTTCATTGGCAAGCAGCCCAAAGAAAGTATTTAGCATCGAGTTAACGCGCTCAGGAGGCAGATGCACGCCTGTGGGAACCATCATTCCTTTAGAAAATAGCCAAGTAACCGCGATATTGCTCTGATAAGCATTGATTTGACTCAGATCATCAGCTTTTAGCAAGTCATGCTTGAGCGCCGTATCCAGCAGAGTCGCTAAGCGCGGTAAATTGCGAACGAGAGAGCCAAATCCCGTAAATACAAGTGGGGATTGCAAAGAAGCGGCATCACCGATCGCTAAGATCCGATCAAAAGCACATTTCTTAGAGTCTTCATTGAGGCTGTAATGCCCTGTAATGTAGCCAAAAGTTGCTTTTTTCCAAGTTAGCTTTCCCATGTCACAACGGCGATATTCGGGCAGAATTGTGAAGAAATCCTCATACATTTCCAGTAACGATCCAGGGTTTTCGGGATGAACTTGATGGTAATGGAACAGATAAACCGTCAACTCATCTTTTTCGGCAGGAAATAGTTCCCAAATTAGTTGCCGTCCCCGCGAAATGTCGCCATGACTAAACAGGACATCGCCATATTGAGAGTCCCAAACCTGCTTATCTATCCCTTCCAAAACTGCGCCCACGGTCGGACAGACGCTATCAAAGGCTTGCCCTGCGTTAAGTTGTTGGGCGATCGCCGAAGCCGATCCCATCGCATCAATGACTAATCTAGAAGTAATTGTCACAGGTACACCCGTTTCCAAGTTCTTCGCAAAAATAGTCGCGCCTTGAGGATTGATCACCACCTTCTCAAACTCAGTGCGATCGCAAATTACCGCACCATACTGATGCAATTTTTTGCTACAAATTTCTAACAATCTATTAGTATCAATGGCGATATTCAGAACTGTAGGCGTGTGCAGCACTTTCGCTTTGAGGTTGGGAGGATTATTGCTGTCAAAGAACTTGTTAAACCCATCGATATACTCTGCCGTGATCATCATTTCAAATTCTTCTTTGGTAAATAGACCAAAGTCAATCAAGTTCTGGAACTCAGCGCGGGAGATATTCCATTCGCGATTCATCCGTCCAAAGGGAATGCGCTCCACTAAACAAATCCGATAGCCTAACTTCGCCATCATCGCCGCATGGATCGCTCCCAAAGCACCGCCCAGATAGACGATATCGTAGTCCAATTGCGTCTGCCCCGTAGTACTTGATTCTTCAAAAATCACTTGTTTAGGAGTTTCAGGATTTTTGACACTCTCGCGCCAACGCTTTTCCCACCAATAGACCCGATTCAGGTCATACTCGCCATTGGGGAACTTCTGAAAGAATTTGACTGTTAATGGATATTCTGTTGCTAACGCCTCGAAAATAGATTGGTTCGGTGCGATCGCAGGTGGTTGTTTAAATTCATAGGGGAAAGCTTGACGCGCCGCTTTTGTAAAATGCTCCAGAAATTCTTTTTCGCCATCCATGATCTCCTCTGACCAGCGAAATATTTTGAGATAAGTAGTGCGCTGCAATGTCCAGATAAATACCGATAATTGCGCGATCGCCCCTGAACGATTTTGGCGATCGAGAATAAAGCCATGCTCAGCAGGTGTCTTTTTCCCAAAGGCTGGTTGGTACTCACATTGCAGCCATGTTTTCACGGCTGCAACTTGAGGTGTTGGGATCTCGATGTAAAGTAACTGCTGCATGGCTCGATAAATATTTTTTATATATTCTAATTTTGGCATATTGGCGATCTCGATGTGGATCAGGCAAAATTAGATCGCCAAGAATTGTGTAATACCAAATAAAGGAATGGCTACGCCATTTCTTTATTTAAAAACCGTACTGGGTTTGGTCTTTAATTCACAAAAGTGTAGTCACACTTTTGTGAATTAGTATAAGTAATCTAATTTGGCGAAGCAATCAAAGTCTCGACCTTGCTTACCAACTCATTGGTCGCAAAGCCCTTAGTCAAATAGTCAGTCGCCCCGAGTCGCTCGGTTTCCTTTGACCATTCCTCAGCAAGACGTGAAGAAATCACCAAGATCGGCATCGTTAAGCCTGCTTGGCGGCAACGGTCAATCAATGTGAAGCCATCCATGCGTGGCATCTCAATATCTGTGATCACGAGAGCAGGTTGTGAATGTACCTGTAGCCATTGCCAAGCATCGAGACCATCGTCACAGGTGACCACCTGATAGCCTTGCGGAGTCAGCACGCTCTCAATGCGTCGTCGCATCAGCGCCGCATCATCAACTACGAGGATCTGACGATCGCTAGATGCTTCCAACAAGGAAGCGGATTGAGAACTGGAAGTAATTAACAAGTCGGCTTCCGTAGAGAACAAGGCTTCTACAAATGAAAAGGCATCAATTACGGGAACTAGCTTACCGTCAGGTCTTAAACTCATGCCAATCAAACCGATAGGGGCGGTCAGCGGTGCAGGAATCGGTGTAACTAATAGCTCGCTTTGTCCCACCAGAGTATCGGCTAATAGCCATACGCCCAGCCCACTCTCCACTTGCTTTGTCCGCACAGCGATCGAAGTTGGCAGAGGCGATCGCGTTTCCATTTGACCATTCCAATATTGAGATAGGTCGATCGCAGGAATATACTTGCCATTTTCTTCTACTTCAATTGTGTAGTCGGCGCGATCGCTCATGCGCCAGAGTAGACTCTCAACTAACGTCGTTGTATAGATTTCGGTAGTTGGCACAGCAAAAGTGCGATCGCCTGATTGCAGCATCATACAGCGTACAAACAAGTGAGGCACAGGAATCTGAATAATGAAGTTACTGCCTTTGCCCACTTGGGTAACTAGGTTCATCTTGCCGCCCATGATCGCCACTTGACTGGCGACCACATCCATGCCCACACCGCGCCCTGAGATGTCGCTGACCGCAGTTGTGGAAGTAAAACCTGATTGACAAAGTACGTTTAACAAACGCTCGGAAGTACTGGTATCAGTCAGGGGCAAGCCTTTGTTTTTGGCAATTTGGCTGATGCGCTCAGGATTGATGCCGCGACCGTCATCGCGAATACTTAGTTCAAAAACGCTGCCGCGCCGATTGAGGGATAGTTCAATTTTTCCTTGAGCGGATTTGCCTGATTGCTCCCGTTCAGAAGCTTCTTCGATACCGTGATCATAGGAATTACGAAGCAAATGTAATAGCACTGGTTCAAGGCTGCGTAATGTGCCTGCGTCAAGTTCTAGCTTTTCACCGATGATCGTAAATTGCACCATTTTGCCAATCCGACTCATCAGATCGCGCAAAATCCCTCTTGACCTGAAGGCGAGAGATTCAAAGGGAACGAGCCGACTTTCTTCGATGGTTTGTTGGAGATTGCGAAGGCTGCGATCAAGGGTTTGGATGCTATCGGCGGTGCGTCTGGCGGATTCCCCTGTTTCCGAACCTAGCTCAATTAAGCGCAGACTGATTTCCAGCAAACGGTTGATCGCCGTGTAGCCCTGTCGATAGCGCTCTACCTTTAGTCCATCTTGTTTGCCTGTATCGAGTAGCGCATAGTCATCTTGTACTTCCCTTAGCTGGGTGATGTACTGGACACTGTTTTGAGCAAGGGAAACTAGGGGCAGTAGGTTCGAGTAGACTGACTCGTAAAAGCCTTGAGTGGCGCGAGTTGCCATCATGGTTTCTACGAGATATTGCGACGATCGCTCTAGGCGTTCTAGTGGCACTGGGATCTGCACATCGGCTGTTGTCGGCGCGGGAATATTGATCGGTTCAATATTCTCGTTGCTAGTAGTTCTAGTTGTTGAGGCGATCGCCACCTCTTCCACCACAGGCTCCGCCGCAAAAACACCACCTTGACGGGCGCTCTCTTTTAGCTTTTTGAGCAATGGCATCCATTCGGCTCGCCATAGTTCGCAGTCACGATGCTCAAAGAGTTCCGCGCTCTTTTGCTGCATGAAGTTCTGCCAAGCTTCTGACAAGCTGATCTCGACACCAATTTCTTGCAACTGCATGATCGTTTGTTGGGCGATCTCCCCTGCTTCATCAGAGACTTCTCCTGACTCAGGCAACTCTTCCACCATCATTTCCAAATCGAGCGTCACCAAGTCAAAGCCTTGATCAGCAAACTCTTGTTGCACCTGACACATTTCGTTCCATTCAGGCAAATAATCACTCTGAATGCGATCGCGCAGATTTTGAATGTACTTTACCGCCGCTTCTGCATCGCGACTCTCTCCCATCTGCACAGCGGCAATCAGTAACTCACCCGCTTCCACAAGAGCTTTGGATAGCTCACCATCGGCTAGGGGAGGAGCGACATCCAGATATCGCAGATCGGATAGAAGATCCTCAAGTACTGACGATACCTTGATTACCGATTGAAATCCGACAGTAACGGAGCCACCCTTGATCGTATGCACACAACGATAAAGTTGCTGGATGTCCTGTCGCCAGTTAGGAGCATTTAGCTGGTTGACAGTCTGCACATAGAGCTGCAAGTCTTTTTGAGTGTCGAGTTCAAAGAGAACTTTCAACTCTTCTTGTAATTGGAGGTCGTTAAATTCAGAGTTCGCCATTATTGCACTGTTATTGCACTGTGATCATTTCCCTAGCAAGTTTCTACAGGTCGCCGCCAATGGGGATTGGTGTGCCGTCCACATCGATTGATTCCATTTCTTCAAACTCGGTAATATCAGATGGGGCGATCGCGGGCAGTCGGAAGAACTGCACTCTTTCGAGTAGCTGTCGTGCCAACATCCCCATTTTGCCCGATTGATCGCGGGTGAACTGAGCTTGAGATGCCGAACGTTCGGCGATCGCTTCAATATCTTGAATTGAAGCTAAGCTAAATTTAACGGCTTCGGCAATGGAGCGTGAAGAGTCCGTTACGGAGATCCCTATTTCCGCTAGTTCTTCGGTCACGGTGGAAATATTGGTAAAGGATTGCTCAGAGCTATCGACGCTATTTGTAAAGTCAGCCACTAGACTATTAACGTCGCGCACGTCTTGATCGATACCTGAAACCACCACGTCCACAAATCCTGTCCGTTGCTGGAGGGTGATCAGTCCCTGATTGGTTTGCGTTGCCAAGGTGTTAACCTGCGTAGCGATCGCTTCAAACTCGCGAGCAACCGACACAAACTGCTCAGGATCGCGCTGCTCTAAAGCTCTGACCGCCACCATCGAAGCATTGGTTGCCAAAACCTGCGTCAGCGAAGCCAGCCTCTTTTGGTCGGTCACGAACTGCTTCGCTAGAGCCACGAACTCACCAAGATTTCTAATCCGTTGCACCATCTGCACGGTCGCCGCCTGTAGCGACTCAATCGAAGCGGTCAAGTAAATAATTTGCTCTTCCCCCTGACGCACTGCCGATCGCACTCTTTGCACGGCTTTGTTCGCGGCGATCGCCTGTTGCGCCGCATTTTCCGCCAGTTTATCCACATCCTCAATTCCCAGACGGGCTTGCACTACTAGTCCTTCTTGTTGCTGTGCGTTTTGGGACACCGCGATCGCTAACTGCTCTAGGCGATCGGTTCGCAATGTGACTTGCTGTGCGGTTTGCAACACCGCCGCCAATACTTCCGCAAGCTGCTCTGATAGTCGATTCAGTGTATCGGCAATTAATCCCGTGGCATTGGGACTAACCTCTGCTTTGACCGTCAGATCCCCCATTTCCAAATCGGACACCACATCCAGCAAATGCGAAATTTCATCTTGGAAGATGTTATTTTGCATTTCTGCTTCCACTTTTGCCTCAGACTGTTTCTGCTCGTTTTCAGCGAGGTTAATCGTCATCAGGCTCAGCACTTTTGCCAGCTTGCCCACTTCGTCATTAGCGCCGATGGGGACATTGGCGGTAAAGTCTCCTGAAGCAAATTTTCTGGCGATCGCCTCTAGCCCCCGCACCCTTTTACTAATCGTGCCACCGATAAATAGCCCAAATAGCGCACTAGGCACAATCAATATAAATCCTAGTCCAAGCACAAATAATGGCACTGACGCTAGTTGCCTCTGGGCTGCTTCTGGCGCAGTCTGACTGAGCTTGTTGCTTAAATATGAGGCGGCGATCGCAAAGCTAACTAGGGACAAAAAACTAGTTGAACAGATCGCGAACAAAATCTTCACATTGATCGGTAGATCATTTAGCCAATTGCTTTGATAGGAGGCTTCCCCAATGTTCGGTAAAGGAAGGTTAGTACTTTTCCTTGTTTTCCTAATTGATTTTCTTCGTAAAGAGGCAGGTTTGTTCGCCATATCTTTCTAAACTAGGGACTAGCTACAGGCTTTTGCAAGCAAGTGGATTATAGTTTTTTTGGGGTTATCGCAACATCAGTAAATTGCTGTGCTTTTAGGGCGCTTTGCGCCCAGACCCGAATCAATAATAATTTTGAAAGCATCGCTTTCAAAATTATTATTGATTCGCTATTATCGGCAATTGCCGCATAAGGAGTCAGTTTTTTATAGTGCGGCGAAGCCGCGTTATAAAAAATATTGCAATAACTTTAGTTGTGCTTACAACATACATCTTTGTGTTGCTTTGCTTGAGTGTGCTTCGCAACAATGCTTAATCTTTTTATTTGGTATAAAAGTTAAAAAGCATTGCTTCGCAACGCTTTTTAACTTTTATAGGTTTGAGCTTTGGCGGCAAATCTTTTGCGACTTTGAGTTAGGGCTATTTTGCAGATAGTCTTGCAGCAGGCTACAGCCCCTTTGTACTAATTGGTCAAAGGGCAGGGTCTCGGCTTTCCATAGCTTGAGCGTTGAGTCGCGGCTAGCCGATACTACATACTCACCATCGGGGCTGTAGCTGAGGGCATGGACTTCGGCGTTATGTCCTGTCAGGGTTTTGAGCAACTCTCCCGAAGTGGTGTCAAAAATTTTGATGGTTTTATCGGAATTTGCTACCGCCACATTGCGATCGTCAGGACTGAAGCTCAAGCCGAAGATCCAAAAATCTTTGTTATTGACAGCTACCTCTATTTGTAATTTGCCCGACTGCGAATCCCACAATTTGAGCTTACCATCCTTACCCACCGAACCAATGGATTTGCCATTGTGACTATAGGCGACCCACAGCCCGCCGTTATTTCCGTGAGCTTTGGCGATGTCATGCACCACTTGACCACTGGCGACATCCCACACCTTCACCGCTTGATGATCGCCTGTCGAGGCGATGGACTTACTATCAGGGCTAAAGGCGATCGACCAGACAGCCTGAGAATGCTCAAAGGTATGCATTAATGGAGGGTTATCGGTATTGTCCCAGCGCCACAGCTTAATTTTATTGTCTTCGCCGAGGGTCGCTAAAACTTTTTGATCGGGGCTGAGGGTGGCATTGATGAGGGGAGCGCCATGTATTTTTAAAAGATGGAGCTGAGCGCCTGTGTTGCTATCCCAGACTCGCACGGTTTGATCGCGACTTGCGGACAGCAACTTTTGACCATCGCTGCTAAAACTGACCCCGTAGACAATGTCATCGTGTCCTTTGATCTCTTGCTTAGAAGTGCCATCGCGGTTCCAGATCCGAATATTTCTATCTACACTTCCAGAGGCGAACATTTTGCTATTGGGGTTGAAGCTAACTGACCAAATCGTATCCCTGTGACCATACATGGTTTCGATCAAGGTATTTTGGACAAACCACAAACGCGCATTGCGATCCTTCCCAGCCGATAGAATGTATTTATTGTCAGGGCTAAAGTCTAGGTCAAGTACACTATCTTGATGCTTACCAAGTTGCGTGTCGATCATTCCATTCAGTTCAAAGACTTGAATCGAGTTGTCCTGACCACCTAGGGCAATCCTGCGCCCATCCTTGCTAAATGCCAAGCTCAAAATATTACTGCGATTGCCATTTAGGCTGTTAGTCATCGTAAAAGCCTGATCAGACAAATCGCTAGGCATCGCTTTGGGTGTTACCGAAGAAACGGCTTCTAATATTTGATTAGATATCTGCCAAATTTTGACACTTTTATCATTACTTGAGGAGGCAAATTTATCACCATTAGGATGAAACTTGACACTGCGGATTTCTTCGCTATGCACCACTTGATTGGCAAGCATATTACCTTGCAAATCCCACAAAGAAATAGCCCGATTTTTAGCGGCGATAATCATTTTCCCGTCGGGGCTGAACCCAGCATTTTGGATTACTTCGCTTTGCTTTTGGGCATAGGTGATGTTGGCTTGGTCTGGGTTGGCAGGTTTTAGAGTATTCGGTGGATTGATTGTTAATAAGTTAAGGGGGTGATCGCCCTCAATATCCCAGACCTTAACCAGTCCGTCATGCCCACCCGTGAGCAGCCTCCGACCGTCAGGATGAAACTCAACTTTAAAGACAGCCTCTTGATGCGCCGTAAATTCGGCGATTACTTTCGCGCTCTTGACATCCCAAATCCTGACGATACTGCCAGCCCCTGATGCAGCTATTTTCTTACCATCGGGACTAAAGCTAACACTTCTAATTTGTTTGGTCTTAGGGCTAGATAGCTGGGAGATTAATTTACCGTTGTTCTGAAATAGATAGACAGTACCATCAAAGCCAGCAACTGCGACAATCTTGCCATCGGGGCTAAATCTGCAAGCATAGAAGGGAGAATCATCTTTTATAGAAACAAATCGATAGCGTTCTCTTAGATTAAAAATAATTTTTTGAAGAGCTTCATAGGTGATTTCTTTAACTTTTTCTCTTCCTATTGTGGAGTCAGTATTATTTAACTTTTGTGCTGAATCTAAAATTATGGTTAACGCGTCTAATTGTTCATTAAGGAGAAACTTTGAGTCTGCGGAAGAAACTAGAGCTTCTATTTCACCGATTTCCGCAATCTGTCGCTGTTGATTTGCTTGAAAGGCTAGCCAAGACACAACTAATAGTCCGATGAACGTGCCAAATAGAGCGAATTTGGTTAATAGATTTAATCGCGATTGGCTGCGCTGTGCCGAGGAACGCACTTTGATAAGCTCATCACGCAGTCCGACTTCTTTTTGAGAGCGAATGAAGGGAACTAGATAGTCATGTACCAGTTGATAGCGATTATTGGGGGTTTCGAGCAACTGAAATACCAGCCCTGAGCCAACTAAAATCTTTAGGGTTGTGTCTAGTTCGCTGAGATCACTGGTATAGATGAGAACTCCCGTTCTGATCTCGTTGTATGTTCGCAAGGGGCGCTTGTTTTGATCGTCAGTTAATAGGATCAGGATTTGCTGGGCGATCGCGTCAAACTTTCCGCAAGCTTTGATTACTTCTTTAACAGAACGCTCCACTAAGTTCTGCTTTGCCCCAGAGGTACGATAGTCAGCGAGAGTGGTGATGTTTAGATCCTGAAGTTGCGAGCCGACTAATTGCAACTCAATCGGACGAATACAACCGCGATCGCCTGCTAAGTCATGGACGAGTGCATCGATGAGATCGGATTCGATGGGGAAGTTTGCTTGTTCGGTTAAATTTTTAATTAGCGCTTTGGTATCAGATATAGAGAGGTTGCCGATCGCATAGCGAAAACCTCGACTGAGAATATCAATTCCCACATAGCCAGAGTCTAGCTCTAGCAATAGATGCAAATAGTCTTCCCGAATCGAAACTACTAATTTAAGATTGGCAATTTGCAAGCAGACTTGCCAAAAATTGATAAAAATCTGTCGCTCTTGGGGCTGGTGCGTAAAGAAAAATTCTTCAAATTGATCAAAAATCAGCACGACCTGCACCAGACTTGCTACTTTCCTGAGTTTGTGGATCAGGTTAGTCGCCCTTTGCCGATCATTGCGCGGTGGCACTGGGGATTCATCAACATTGTTAAGTTCATCACTGGCTTGTAATCCTTTAAAAATGGTATCGATCCAATTGGGATATATATAAATTTTGATCGGAAGTAATTC
Organism: Oscillatoriales cyanobacterium CG2_30_44_21; assembly: GCA_001873375.1. Classification (GTDB taxonomy): domain Bacteria; phylum Cyanobacteriota; class Cyanobacteriia; order Pseudanabaenales; family Pseudanabaenaceae; genus Pseudanabaena. The sequence continues at coordinate 2,622 of MNZA01000092.1, read as the reverse complement.
CTGTCCAATCAGCGATCTTTGCAGCAACACAGGAATCAATCCTGCATTTACCAGAGAACTCTTGCCAACTCCTGACTCCCCATGAATTACCGTCAGTCGCGGCTCCCCTGAGAGAATTCTCTCCATGAGATTTTCCACATCTTGCACCCGCCCTGAAGCCGCAATTTCCCCAGCATTAAGGTCAAATTTACTGGCATCAAGGTCAGCGATATTCGCGCTTGAGCGAGACTGCTTGGGTTGCAGGACACCCGCACCGATAAAGGCGATTAGCCCATATTGCTGCTCTAGCGATCGCTGATTTTGTCTGGCTTCAAAAGCCTGTAGGTAGCGCCCTTGGGCGAAGGCTATGTCATGAAATGTGTCGAGGAGTCGGGCTTGTAGTTGGGGTTCGTAGGTGGGATTAAAATGGGCGATCGCTGACTCGATTAAGGCGGAGGCTAGATCGAGTTCGTGAAGTTGAAAGTGACTTTGGGCAAGCAATAGCTGGCATTGCGCCATCTGCACATGACGTAGGCGCAACCAACTATTTGCCAACTGTTCCTGCTCAAAGTTGGGGATTATGGCGAGGGCAGCGATCGCTCTTTCGGCGTAGCTCTTGACCTGCCGCCATTCCTTTTTGTCTACAGCAATTTTGGCGAGATATCCATAGTCTTGAGCAAGATCAAGGGAACTTTGCTGATGCAGTGGAATTAGATATTCGATCAATTTTTGTAATTCTTGCCATTCCTTGAGTTGTTCTAAAACTCCACTATAAGAACGGCTGTACTTAGCTACTAGGTCAAGGCGTTCTGCTTGTTGAAAAGAGGCGATCGCTTCTTGAAAGAACTGCTTTGCCTTGAGCCAAGAGTCATGACTAGAGCGCCCCTTTATAAATGAATTATGCCACCACAAACTTCCTATATAAAAAAGAACAATCCCGGCTTCCACAGGACGTTCCGCACTTTGCCAATAGATGAGGCTGCATTGATAATAGATTTGGGATACGCTGTGAATCTCGCCTTGCAATTCGGCATAAACATCACTGGCTTCTGCATTAGGCGATCGCCATAACATCCGCCCTAACACAAAATCCAATTTCGCATCTAAATCTGGATCAATATGAGATTCCTCTTCCTCCCAAGACGGAACCGCAGTCTCGTAATTGTCATAGTAAGCAATTTGCATCTCCCGCCGAGCTAGCTCTAACTCTTGATAGGACATCGATTGAGTGTCATTATCAATTTTAAAATCTTGCCAAAACACAGGTATATAGGGATTTTTGGCGATCGCCAGCAAATGTTCTATTTGCTGGGAAATCTCACGATTTAAGTCTGCTAGGGACAATTCAAATTTAATCGGTGGTGCGGCAAGGTTGGCTAGTTCGGGCGCAAAGTTCCAAAACTTCTGCAAAGCATGGTCATCTAGCCACAGTACTAAGGGGCAAGATATTTCTTTTTTGAGGCGATCGCGCTGTAAGTTTGCCCCTATAAATAGCTGCTCAAGTTGTTCACCTGTAAGCTTTTCTAGTCCAAGGCACATTAGCGCCGATATGTCGTTTAGAGGGCGATCGCGTCTGAGTTTTGTAGAGATAGATTCAGAAGCGTCATCCCACCAAATCTCTTGAAATGGCAACTTAATGTGGGAGGGAAGCGCACCTAATATCTTTCGGCAAACTAAGCGATAGTTGCAGTGAACAATAGTGAGGGCAAAAGAGCCATGAAATAGATTAATCGCTCTCACTAAATTGCTGAGAGATTGCTCGTTCAGAATCTGAGGCTCCTGTCTAGGCTTAATCTGTTCGACTAGTCTCACTGAAAACTCTTGCCGCTATATCGCTTTTATTTTATAAATACATATTAATACATTCAGCGCTTTATCGATGTGTCTATCTGTGATACCACCAGCTCAAGCAAAGCAAGGCGCTAAGCCCTCACCCCTAGCCCCTCTCCCGCAGGAGAGGGGAACAAGAAGTTTAATATTTCTCCCCTTCTCCTGCGGGAGAAAAGGCTGGGGGATGAGGGTTGTGTCGAGTATGTTAACGCCTTTCTTTTGGGGTGACGTATATTGAGAATTGCAACGCAATTTCTTCAAAAATCTAAAAACTATGACTGAATTCGCCACAAAACTCACTGAGTCTCTCCAGCCCATATCTGAACAGTTCAAAGCTCTAAATGTACCTGAGCCGATTACCCATTGGGGACATCCATTTTTTATGGCGATCGTTATTTTGGCGATGGGTTCCTATGTGGCAATTTCGGGATGGCGTGGACGCACCGCAACCGAGCCAGAAATTGCCAACAAAAACAAATCCGATCACCGTAAAGTCGCCCCCCTCATGACAACCTTCCTTGCCGCAGGTTACACGGGTGGCTTGCTGTCCCTAGTCATGCAAGGCGAACCATTGCTAGAAAGCCCTCACTTCATCACAGGTTCAGTTGTGCTGGTATTACTAGCAATCAATGGCACAATTTCGCTGACTGGTTTTGGTGGCAATCAGCCTCTACTCCGCAATGCTCACGCCTATCTAGGCAGTGCGATCGTGGCGCTTTTGGTTGCCCACGCCCTACTTGGTTTAAAGCTCGGCTTATCGATTTAATTTTGTAGCGCGATCGGCGCTCAAACCCCAAGATGAGGGTGGCGGCG
>MNZA01000045.1 GCA_001873375.1 Oscillatoriales cyanobacterium CG2_30_44_21 | reverse complement strand
TGTTTGTCATGGTGCGGGAGAATATGCTAGAGATGAAGATGGTGATGATTTCTGTGAAGTTCATGTCAATACCATGGAAGGCTTTTGGTCGCTTTTGCGCTCTTGGTTACGTCCTCATCGTGGTATTTCTCAAGAAAAGTTACCTTTGTATTTGGGCTTCTTTGAGTTTGTTCATAATGCCAAGAGGAGGGGAAAAGCTCTGCTGAGTGCTTTGTTGGACTCTCTCCTTTCTTTACCTCCCCGAAACACCTATTGAGCCATAGTCAAATAGTTTCTCCTGTAGTCCTGTAGGTTCGTTGCCAGCATAAATAGTTACGTTCCAAGGTTCTTCAAATAGATAATTGTTCAGCACAATGTAAGGCTCAAAGTCTAGACGGTTAACTAGTCCTGATGTGAACTCAATCGCTGTATTTGTCAGGTCAGCATCGAGGAGCCAAGTGCGATCGCCTTCTTGGAGCAGTTGGCTAAACATGGCGATCGTATCGATCCGATATTTTTCGATATCGGTAGTCGAGTTGAGTAGATGCCAAATACTTTGCTCGGCTTCATCTAGGATAATTTCGCAATTTTTCCAGTCGTCAGGGTTAATTTTGTGCAAGCTGTCCCACGTCGTCACCATGCCGAATAGTGATATCTCACTGGCGATCGCCGCTTTAATATCTCCTGTGGCATTTTCTAACTCGTAATGGGTTCGCAGTCCTAAACGATGCCCTAATTGTTGGGTTAGTTGCGAGCGATGGCAGATGACTAAAAATCGTTTGTAACCTCTTTGACCATCGACGTATCTGGCTATGTAGCCAGTTTTGTTTGTGCCTTTGGGCGATCTCAGACAAATTAATTTTGCACTGTCTGGAATATCAATATCGGTCAAATATCTTTGACTGATGGTTACAGACTCATCTTTCAGGGCTTTGTGCTGCAAACCTAAAAACTGATACCAAGGAATTTCTTTGATATCGTCGGTGCTGTCCAGTTCGTCGATGTCCTGATGTTTGGTTTTAGAGAATTGTCCATACCATGCGACTTTGACTTCATAGCCTAGCTTTACAGCAAGTTTATAAGTACGTCTGTAGGTATCCATTACATGATGATTTTGGATCGCTCCTGCATCAGGATATAAAACCAATCTGGGTTTAATCCCTTGCTGTACTTCGATCAGTTTTAGGGTTTGCTCAAACTGTTCTGGACATCCTGCAAAGTTTCCTGATGCCATACCAAGGCAGATATGACCTACTTTGTCAGCAGTAATAGAGGGTTTTAAATATCCTTCAGGAAGTCCTACGACACCTTTTTTAATAAGGTTCTTAGGACGGTAAACGCCCATCGGTAACTCCCCATTAGGCAAGTGGGGAGTTGCGCCATCAGGATTATTTTTTGTCCTCGATGTCAGCCAAGGATATTTATTCCCGTCGATTGGTTCAAATACTCGATATTGCGCCCCAATTATTAAGTCGTCGATGTTGGGTATTGGTACTAAGTACCCGTCTGCCATTACGTTTAGTTTGTTGCCTTTATCGATGACTCCTGCTAGTTGGGTAGTTATAGCGTGGCGCAAAGGATGCCATTGTCCGACGGATGCAAATAACATCTGCTCGATCTGCTCAGCAGTTAAACCACGTCGAACCAAGTCAGACAAGGCTCGATCTGTTAGGGGCAACTGGCTAATTAATTTTCGATATTCGCGATCGCGTTCAATGAGGTTTAAAGATGTCTCATGTTTGTGTTTGGTAGTTAAATCACGTTCTACTTTTTGAGCTTTGTAGATTCGTTTAGCATCGTTGCTATGGGTTTGTCCGTTATCTTCGCCATAGACACCCCATAATCCATCTTTGGACGCATGGAGATATTTGTAGCCTGATATCTCAATTAGTCCATCAGGACTATTCATACAAAGAGAAATTTTATCGACGACCCGACACTTGCCCGTGTTGTCGTCGCATATGGGGCAAGTTAAACCCTTTTTGGTGGAGGTAAATTTACTCATGATCGCCTCCTCTTTCTGCAAGGCGATCGCCAATTCGAGAATTTCTCTGCGCCAATAGTCTAATTTCGTTACTGATTTTTTTAGAGCATTCATAAGACTGCAAGTAGTACATTCCCCTTGCAGTCTCATGTCTGTTTTTTGCCAATGCTCAAAAGTTGCGAATTTAGCGATCGCACAGAAACATGGGTGATTGAAAAATAGATATTTGTAAAGTACAATGTCCGACATATACAAAAACTCCTCTCCTTTGAGGGCGATGTCCGACATATACAAAAACTCCTCTCCTTTGAGGGCGATGTCCGACATATACAAAAACTCCTCTCCTTTGAGGGCGATCTAAAGGTTCATCAGTTTTTTTCCTCTCGCCAAAGATTTGGAAACTGAAGGATTTTTTAATAGAAAAGCAACAATGACATGCCCTTGTGAACTTAGGTTTACAGGGGTATTGTCTTTTTTGTGTCTAGCAGGTATTTTGATTCATCTTTTACTCGTTTATTCTGTTCGGCATACTATCACGCCCTTAATGAAATGATCCAGAGTTTATTGACGATCGCTATTAGGCAAACCATAAGGCTCAATACCGTTGTCTTTAAGTAGTGAAGTCAAATGAGCGATTTCTCGATCCTTGTCAGCATCGATCGCAAACCCTTCACCCAACTTAGCTAAATCTTGCTCTAACTGGCTATTTCGTTGAGACAGTCGCTTATTACGCTCTTGCTCACTGATAACAACCCCAAAAGCATCATCAAACCTGCGTTCTAGGCTTTCTATGATAAGAGCCATGCAGAGAGATAAGGCTTTTTTGTTGCCACGATAGGACTGCCAAAGCCAATAAGCCCCAACAACCTCCAAAGGCACTGAGTTAAAACGGCTTTGACCTCGTTTATCACCTTCAGACTCAATTTCAATTTGTTCATTACCAGAAATCGGACTCGTATAACCTTCTCCCAGTAATGTTTTGATGGCATTTGAGCGCAAAAAATCGGACACGTTTTGACGTGATAATCCGACTGCTTCAGATGCTTGTGTTTGCGACATCCGATAGCTCCCATCTGGCAACATGAAAGCATCAACGGTTAACGCCCCGATCGCCACAGTAGCTCGGGTTGCTTTGATTGACCCACTCATGACTTTTTGCCTTTTTCAAGATCGTATTGCTCCAACCAGTCACCAACAATTTTTGATAACTGACCTGTAAGAGATCTCAATTCTTTCTCTGCGACATCGGTAAGTTTTTTGTACTGTTCATCTGTCAGGGTCACATTAAGGCGTTTTGTCATTGATTCCAAGCAATTTGCATCGGTTTCAGCCATATTACACCGTCCATCTTTATTGCAACGCTTTATTTTAGCGTTATTTTAAAGCATGATGCTACAATTACAAACAACAAAAGCGATCGCTCCAGCCCTGAGAAAGCCGCGATCGCCTCTATTTATCCCGATTCAGGAATATAAATATTATGGCAGCAAAAGCCGTCAAACAGGCTGTAGAGGTAACTACACAGCCCGAATCACTCACACCTGACGCGATCGCCTTCGACCTTGAAGAGCAGATCGCTGATGAACTTTTAAACAATATCGACTGGGCAAAGGTGAGATCGGCGTTACTCAAAAAAGCGCCCGCTAAACTTTTCGCATGGCTGGTCAGCAGCAACGATACACCCGTAAACCTCTCCCCATATCCCGAATTGGCTGCACTCTCTAGCGCTGATGAGCAGGAGAGTGCAGCATGATCAAAGCAATCTTCACCGCTTTAACTGGCATTACTGAAGACATCGACAATGATGAGTACCAAGCCTCATGGCAGCGCCGCCGCTATCAAGATGAAAATGATTTAGATGACGATGACGACTGCAACGATGATTACAGCTATCAGGATAATGATGACGAAGACACCAAAAACAAAGGATGGTTTGGATTATGGTGAAACTTTTCCTCATCCCTGCCGCCTTGTCTTTAGCCCTTGGTGCATTGCTTGGCTACCACTTGCAGAAATTAGAATCGCAGCAAATTACTAAGCAAGATTCTGAATCAGCGATCGCCGCCATACCCAAGCAAATCGACCTTAGACCTAAAACCCCAAAACGTAGCGAACTGGAGCTTAAATATGCTCTCTGTACCGATACAAAACAAAACACCGCAATACTTGCAAGGCTTGATGACAAGACACTCAATGACTTAGTTTTTCAAGTTTGCACACAAAAATAAATAACTTCATTGCCCCTATCAAGGGGCTTTTTAATATGCTTACAAAAGATTTTCACCCCGCCCAATTAACCTATGTCATTGAATCGCGTAGGACTGCTAAGTATGGCAACATCGCCACTTTTGCCCTTGGTATATCTGCTTGTGTGGTTTGTGTACTACCTAGTCATTGGAGTCTAAAAGTTAGCAATCTAGCGATCGCCTCTGGACTATTCATCACCAGTTACAAACTCGAAAAGCTCCAAAAGTGGGGTGAAGATTATCGCCACGCAAACAATCATGAATCTATCAAAGGTTATGCACAGCATCTAAACTCAAGCTTTGCGCCGCCGCGTAAGGAGATAGCGATCGCAGAGTTACAAAAACCTATTCCCTCTCATCCCATTCTTAAAGCCCTACATGGCTTAAAACTTGAGTGTGATTTTGTCCAAGAACTGCGATCGCCTTCCTTTATCCGCACCCTGATCAAACCAACTAATTGCAAAGTATCTCAAGTTTTAGCCACAGGACAGGAACTGCAACTAGAGCTAGGTTTAGAGTTACCGCCTGTAATGAGCATATCCAAAGGTGCGATCGCCATCGATACCCCACGTCATGATCGTCAGTCAGCTAAGTTTGCGGATTACTGGCAAAAGTCACCAAAGTTTGAAGCGGCGATCGGCGTGGACATTAACAATAAATTGATATCTGTTGATTTGTCACAGCCCGAAAGCTGTCATGTTTTGGGAGCGGGTACAACTGGGAGTGGTAAGAGTGTATTCCTACAAGGTTTTTTACTCAGCTTGTTACTGGACCGATCGCCAGCGGAACTACAGCTATTAATTTGTGATGCGAAGCGGGTATCGTTTCTTAAATTTAAAGACTGTGCCAATTTAATCGCGCCGATTATGAGTCAACCAGATGAGGCGATCGCCTATCTTGAAAAAATGGTCAATGAGATGGAGAAGCGTTACAAAATGTTTGAGCGCTTGGCAGTTGAAAATATTGAAGGTTTCAACATTCG
>MNZA01000164.1 GCA_001873375.1 Oscillatoriales cyanobacterium CG2_30_44_21 | reverse complement strand
TTTTGGGGTTTGAATGGAGATTATCTGCCACGTCCACGCATAAATTGATCGACTCCTCTCGCGATCGCATCTGCCATCAGCTTTTGGTAACTTGGATTACTTAAATTTCTCGCTTCTGTGGGATTGGTGACAAAGCCAGTTTCCACCAAAATTGCTGGCATCGATGTCTTGGCAATCACATAAAAACCTGCGGCTTTTGCACTACGGTCATTAGCCCTAGTAGCCCCAATGATCTGTGACTGCACAACTCTCGCAAATTCTTGCCCGATCGCAGAACCACGCGCATAGAAGGTTTCAACTCCATTAACGTTACTATTGCGAGAATCGAGGGAATTAGCATGAATACTGACAAATGCATCGGCATTAACTCGTTCCGCTAAAGCAACTCTTGGCTCTAAATCAATCTCAACATCATTAGTACGACTGTAATAAACCGTAAAGCCCATTCCTTGTAAGCTTTGCCCTAACAGCAAACTCATCGATAAAACCACATTCTTCTCTTGGATGCCATTGCCGATCGCCCCCACATCTCGCCCACCATGTCCCGCATCAACTAATATCACTCCTCGGCGGCGATCGCCCCCATTTTGAGGCGCAGAAATTACAGGACTATTGACTGGAATCGTTGTTTGATTTCCTGAAACGACATTATTTAGAGAAACTTGCAACTCAATTTGTTGAACATTCGCGCGATTAATCGGGCGCTGCGGTTCATGCACCTGCCAGCCCGCGATCGCCTTGACCGCAACTTCCACAGAATTTCCTGTCTGAGTAAGCCGAATCCTCTCAATAGGATTATTAGCAGCGAGAACAGGACGCTGTAAATTGGGCGAAATAGTGGCGTTAGCGATCAATACTTTATAAGTTCCTGAAGCGGGGTCAATCCTTGCTTGATATCCCACAGGCTGACTAGCTGCGATTAATAATCTGCCATTACTGCCAATACTCACTCTTTCTACTACTGCTGGTGTATCAACTAAGTTAGAAGAATTAGATGTACTGATAGGAACCGCTTGAGATGCTTGATTTTGATTAGTGGGTGTCAGTATGAGAGTTCTCGTAGCCACAATATACTGACTATTCCAAGCAATTTTGCTGTCAGGGCTATTGCTATCCAAATCAAAAACCAATCTGGCGATCGCAGGATTATATTGAGCCACCCTAATTTGCTTGATGCCAAAGCGATTGATAGGCAAACTTGCTTGGTGTAAATTTTTAGCAACCGACGTATTTTGCAAATCAAAAATTAAGCGCTCAGGATTAACTTCCCTTTGCGTCAAAATTTGAGGATTACCACTTACGCTCAACATCAAACCTGTTGGCGTTGTCCGAATCCCATTGACAATTATTGAACCCGTCTGAACTCTTCTTGTCTCTATAGGCTGGGCTTGTAATTGATTATTTATAGAAATTCCGTAGCTTGCAGCTAAGCTGATTAAAATTCCAACTGCTAATTGCCGATATCGCAAAGTAGTTCTCCTGTAGGCATGAATATCCGTAAAGTTGAGCTATTAGGATTTCGCAATTTAATAATTAACTAAATTTTTGACGGCTCAGCGAGGCTGCATTATCAAAAATCTAATTGATTACTCTATGGCGTAGCCCTTACCTTTGGTAAGACTTCAAAAATTGGTCAACTCCTGTAGCGATCGCTTCAGCGACCCTTCTTTGGTAAGCTGCGCTGATCAGTTTAGCAGCTTCACTAGGATTTGTAATAAACCCAGTTTCCACTAAAATCGCTGGCATCGAAGTTTTTAGAATTACATGAAATCTCGCCGACCTCACACCACGGTCATTTGCACCCGTACTCGCAATAACTTGCTGATGTACCAACTCCGCAAGAGTCTTCCCCAAAGACGCACTGGGCGCGTGATAAGTTTCGACTCCACTCACTCCAGATGCATCGGCATCGAGTGAGTTTACATGAACGCTTACAAATGCACTGGCCTTAACATTTTCGGCAATTTGTACTCGTGGTTCTAGATCTAGATCCTCATCCTGAGTTCTGGTATATACAACCCCGTAACCCATCTGCTGCAATATACTTCCTAGCTGTAGGCTCATCGCAAGCACAATATCTTTCTCATAAACCCCGCCTCTAGTCGCACCCACATCTGGCCCCCCATGCCCTGCGTCAATCACCACAATTTGCTTGCTATTGCCGATCTGACTATTAACAACAGCTTGAGTGATTCGATTACTTGGGTTGCTGTTATTAATTAAAGGCTGCGATCTTGTCTTGGCAGTAACTACAGGCGCTCCTACACTCACCAACTGTAAAGCAATCTCCTGCGGATTGGCGCGACCAGTCTCCGTGATTTGCCATCCTGAGCTAGTTGTTATACTCACATCGACCATATCTCCAACTTGATTAAGCCGAATTTGCTCAATCGGACTATTTGAACCCAGCAAAGGACGGCGTAACTGAGTAGCAATTTGGCAATTGGGAATTCTGAAAATGTAAGTATTGGTTCTCGCGTCAAATCTTCCTTGATAGCCAATAGCTCGGTTAGCCTTGATAACTAACTGACCATATCCATTAAAACTAAGCCCTTCAACTATCGCCTTGTCACTAACAAAATTATTGGGATTACTGGTATTAGCCTGTACTACTGGCAAAGCATTTCTAGAATTCTCCGCTACCATCCCTGCTAAGCGTAGCCGCAACAAGCCCTGATTACTATCAAAAGAACTGAATAAATTAATCGGAACATCACTACTTAAATCAAATACTAATCTAGCGATCGCGGGCGACTTCTGAAATTGAGCTACTCTAACCTGCTTGATCCCATAACGATTAACCGCGACAATAGCATTGTGAATCTCTAGCGAAACCTCGGTTGCTTGTAAGTCTAAAATCAAGCGATCAGGACTAGAAGTTCGCAGAGATAATATTTGCGGCACTCCATTAATCTGCAATGCAAAACCATCAGCAACAGACTGGACATTGCGTAATTTTAACTTTGGGGTAGCTGTAGGCAATTGAGCCAATAGCCCATCTTTACTTTGTAGCTGTAAAGGTATCTCTTGAGCTGATACTTCCCAACTCAAGCATGAACTGGCTATCAATCCTAAAGCTAGTTTTAGTAAGCGCTGATGACAATGACTCAAAAGATTACTCCTATCAAATTTAAGCAAATTCGCTAGAGATTTCCATCTAACAATAAACAAAGAAACGGCTAGATCATTTCTTTATTTAAAAATCTATACTGAAGCTTTATCCCAACTCATAAAAGTGTGATTACACTTTTATGAGTTGGGATAAAGCTTCAGGAAAGCAATTCTACAGGAGACAGAGAAATCTTTTCCACATTAGACAGCTTACCAAGCCAACGCCGCGATATTTGGGCAAACCGTTCTGGATCTCCACTCACAAAAAATGTTGTCTCTGATCGCATATGGAAACCATCAGAACATTTCAGCCCCATCAAGTCCAATTCTTGTCCAGCCGCCCTAACTACATAGGAAGCAGGATTTACCAAAACTACATGAGACGGCAGGATTTGACGCAAAACACTTGCCAAATGCGGATAGTGCGTACAGCCCAACACCAAAGTGTCAATATTTTGGGCAATTAATGGGGATAAATACTCCCTAGCTATTTGCAAAGTATACGGATCATTAATGCGATCAGATTCGACTAGAGGCACAAACTCAGGACAAGCCACCTGAAAAACCTGAGCTTGAGGATCACTCTCACAAATTGCCCTTACATAAGCTTCACTCTTCACTGTCGCCGTGGTAGCAATCACCCCAATTCTTTTACCTTTACCTACCGCCGCCCGTGCCCCTGGCAAAATCAGCCCCAAAATTGGCATATCAAAATCTTCTCTAACAATATCTAAAGCTAACGCCGAACTAGTGTTGCAAGCCATGATAGCCATTTTGACTTGCTTAGACTTCATCCAATTCAAGATCTCATAGACATACTCAATGATTTCAGCAGGCGACCTCTTCCCATAAGGCAATCGAGCTGTGTCACCAAAGTAAACTACTGACTCATTCGGTAATTGGCGATGGACTTCCTGTAGAACCGTCAGCCCTCCGACCCCACTATCAAACACACCAATAGGGAGCCGAACTTCCTGCTGCAAAATCATGCATATCCTCACACTTCACATCCACACAGTAAAGCACACTTTTTAAAATGTGAATATCAGCGTAACCAATTAACCCCAAACATAAGCGCACTAGCCGCTTATACTTCTTTTAGATGGCTTGTAAACTAACTATGCAAACCAGATAATCTTAAAAAAACTAATCAATAAATCAAGAAAAATCATGGACTTATCGCGCATCCCTCCCCAACCAAAGGCAGGCATTCTTAATGTCTTAATTGAAATTCCTGCGGGCAGCAAAAATAAATACGAGTTTGACAAGGATCTCAACGCATTTGCCCTAGATCGTGTCCTTTACTCCTCAGTTCAATATCCCTATGACTATGGCTTTGTCCCCAACACCCTAGCTGACGATGGCGATCCGCTTGACGGCATGGTCATCATGGATCAACCCACATTCCCTGGCTGTGTTATCCCCGCCCGCCCCATCGGTATGCTTATCATGATTGACGGTGGCGATCGCGATGAAAAAATTCTCTGTGTCCCCGCCAAAGATCCCCGCTACACCGAGGTCAAAACCCTAGATGACATTGCTCCCCATCGCCTCGAAGAAATTGCTGAATTTTTCCGCTCCTACAAAAACCTAGAAAAGAAAGCCACCGAGATCAGGGGTTGGGAAGGCATAGATGCGGTGCAAGCCCTCGTAACTAGATCCATTGAGGCGGCGTTGCCTAGGTTCTAGAATTTTTTGCAAGTCCACAATCTTTACGTTGCAGGGAGTAGAGCAATTCAGGCAAAACTTTTTAGTAACAAATCCAAAAGAGGGGTTGACAAAGCAAAATAAACAAGCTAACTTAATAAAGCGCTGAAGGGAGAGCGGAGCGAAAGCGAAGCAAGCCCAGCAAGAGTAAGTGCTAAGAACCTAGACAACCAAATAATTTGAAAGCTTTAAGAAACCAATAAACCTCGTCAAACAAATTAAAAAGACTGGATTATTGAAAAATAACCAGCTATCCGACAGGATAAGCTAAATGCTTAAAAAAGTCAAACCCATCCGAAAGGAAAAGCACTTTAGAAGAGTAAGAAGAGATTCTGAAAGTATAAAGACACCATGGAGAGTTTGATCCTGGCTCAGGATGAACGCTGGCGGTATGCTTAACACATGCAAGTCGAACGAAGTCTTCGGACTTAGTGGCGGACGGGTGAGTAACGCGTAAGAATCTACCTATAGGTTCGGGACAACAGTTAGAAATGACTGCTAATACCGGATGTGCCTTCGGGTGAAAGTTTTAATGCCTGTAGATGAGCTTGCGTTCGATTAGCTAGATGGAGTGGTAACGGCACACCATGGCAACGATCGATAACTGGTCTGAGAGGATGACCAGTCACACTGGGACTGAGACACGGCCCAGACTCCTACGGGAGGCAGCAGTGGGGAATTTTCCGCAATGGGCGAAAGCCTGACGGAGCAATACCGCGTGAGGGA
>MNZA01000220.1 GCA_001873375.1 Oscillatoriales cyanobacterium CG2_30_44_21 | reverse complement strand
CAAACAGCACGTACATATACTTGGCTTCATCTGACACAATCGTTGGTTTCACGTTTTGCCATAGCAATTTCGGCGTTAGTTTCTCTGCTTTTAGGTATCGGTTGATCTGGTCATGGCTGTGTTCTTCTAAATGGTCTGCCAAGTTAGTGATTGTGTAGTTTATCTGACTACTTATCAGATACTGGCAATAATCTAGCGTAGTAAACTTTTTTACCATTGCTTTTACTCAAATCTTTCTTCATTTTCGCATCATTTTTTCTCTTTGCGTAAGTCCTAAAGCAGTTATGTTTTGACATTTTGCATGATCTAAATTCGGGTTGTAATTATTTGCCTGAATGTGAAGTAACTTATCATGTGTTTGAGAAGTGGTACAGTGAGTACTCCCGCTATGACCGTAATGTTTATCCCCCCTCTCTTGTTTGGCATGAGATTCGTGGAATTATTAAAGGGGCAAGTCTAGATTTTGTCCATGATTATCTGCCTGAACATAAGTATAAAGACTTAGGTAGGAGACGCTCATCAGTCATAACCAGAAAAAGTGATCGCGATGATATTTATAAAATTGCAAAGCGATATAAGCATTTTTTAGAAGAGAAGCAATTGTTTGATGAAATAGATTTAGCACGAAAAGCTTTAGGTGTTGCCTCTGCTAATCCTCGTTATCAAATGATTGTCTGTGATGAGGTTCAGGATTTTTCTGAATTGCAATTGCTTTTACTTGTAAAGTTGGTAGTATCAGGTGGTCAGCTTTTCTTTACAGGCGATTTAAATCAGATGATTCTTCCTAGTGCTTTTCGATGGGAAGATTTAACTTCTATCCTCACTAAAGAACATATAAAATATCATCAGCCAGAAGAACTAAATACTAACTTTAGAAGTGTTGGCTCTTTATCTAATCTATCTAATCAACTTCTGAAAATACGTTGTGATTTGTTAGAAGAAAAAGTAAGCAAAGGATTTTCAACTGCTTCTGGTGATTTTAGAGATGCGGCTAGAAATATTAACACTCCAATAGAAGAAATTCACTCTATCTTGAAAGATTTGCATCCTGATGAAGCTATTCTTGTAAGAACAATAGAAGAAAAAGAGAGATTTAGTGATTTAAAATTTGTTTTTACAATTGAGGAGGCTAAAGGACTTGAGTTTGATACTGTTTTTTTAGTAGAGTTTTTTACTCCGGAGCAAAGTTTGTGGAACAAATTATTGAATCAACAAACAACTAGTGCTAATGAGAAAGTAGAATTACGTTTAGAGTTTAATCTTCTTTATGTTGCTATTACTCGCGCTAGAAGAGTTTTGAATATCTGGGAATCTCAGAAAGCAGCACTATGGAATCGGGAGGAAGTGAAGCCTTTTGTACAATCAATTACGCCAGAGTTGGCAAGACAAGATCGTATTGAACCAACTCAGCAAGATTGGCTTCATCGAGGAATTTACTATCGAGATACTGGTTTTTATGCTCAGGCAATAGAATGTTTTGAAAAAGCTGGTGAAGTTAAGCTCAGATGGGAAGCAAACATAATGCTTTTACTTCAAGATAAAGACTATGTTTCTGCTAGAAATATCTTAACAAAATATTTTGATAGTTCTAATGAACCTGAACTTTTTTATAAATTGCAACAGTCAATTGAAAATATTAAACTTAATGTCACATCATCTAGTATTTTAGGTGCTGCTAAATCTTTTACTTCTGAACGATTAACGGGGCAAAAATATAAAAGTAATAAAACCCCAAAATATTCTGAACAAGTACTTAGCTATATTGAAGTTTTGTCTAATTCAGGTGCAGATGCTTTTTTAGAAGGTGATTACGAAAAAGCTATTGAAATTTGCAATCAAATTATTAAACTTAATCCTAGTCATTCTGGCTCGTATAATGTTCTTGCAGGTGCAAAAGCGGCTTTAGGAGATATCAATGGTGCTATTAAAAGCTTCGCTAAAGCTATTAGTCTTTCTCCGAGAGATAAAATGCTTTACTTAAATTGTGCTTCAACACTCTATAATTTTGGAGATTTTGGTGCAGCAATTAGCTATTACACGAAAGCAATAGAGATCAATCCTCATGATGCATCTGATTACTTTAGTAGAGGACACTGTTACTTTAATTTAGGAAACACTAGGAAATCAATAGAAGACTTTAATACTGCTATATATATTTCTCCTGAAATAATCAAACGATTTGGTAGTACTGCTTCAGTTAAGTTTTATCTAGGCGAATACACAGAGGCTATCGTTGAATTTGACAAACAAATAGTATTAGATTCAGATAACTCCAAATTATATTATTACAGAGGTCTTGCAAAATTTAGAATTGAAAGAAATGAAGATGCCCTGCACGACTTCAATATATCTATAAATCTAGATCCTAGATTTAGCGGTGCGTATTATGATCGAGGTCTCACAAAAGCTAGATTAGGTGATGTTGACGATGCAATAAAAGATTTTAATATGGCTATATCTCTTAATCCTGAATATACGAATGCATATGCTAATCGAGGTACTTTACTAAATGAAAAAGGAGATTACAAAAAAGCAATTGATGACTTCAATGTAGTTATCAATCTTAATTATCATCATCCAAGAGTTTATAATAATCGTGGTAATGCTAAGTTGAACTTAGAAGATTACAATGGAGCGCTTGATGATTATAATAAGGCGATAAAGTTAGATCCTGAATGTGCTGACGCATATGCAAATCGTGCAGCTGTGAAACTGTATAATCATGATAGCAATGGAGCTTTATTGGACTGTAATAGAGCTATACAAATTGATCCACAACTTTCTGGAGCTTACATTAATCGTGCTGCCGCTAAAAACCAATTAGGAGATTATGAAGGTGCAAAGATTGATGAAACAATGGGACTGAGTTTAACAAAAACTATCAATCATTCCACTATTTTCAAGAGTTTTAAATTGTCTGTTGTTTAGTAAGGGATAATCAGTTCTTTTATCTTCTTTTAGACTATTTTAGTACAGTTAATATGGGAAATGTTGAGCATCCATAGACTCATAAAATACAAATAAACTATATGATATCCAAACCCTGATGCATGGGAAAAACAAACCATTATTAGTCTGCATTTAAGTTAACAGAATCAAGCATCTGAAGTTCACTCATATTTTTTACTGCTGCTGTGTTAAAGTTCTACTATAATTTACTCTCTAATCCTTTTAAATAATATGTCAGATCTCAACGCTAAAAAAATCCTCTGTATCGGGGGATCTACTCTAAATCCAGATACGCTCAAATATCTTAGAGAAGCTTTGATTAAAACTAAATTCTTAGAAGAATGGGCAATTATTTTTGTAAATCATCTTTACTTTAAAACTCAAATTGTGGAGATATGCAAAGAAAAAATACGTGATGATTTTGAGGGACTCGACATTGTGTTTGTCTATGAAAAATCGAAATGTCCGTATACAGTTGAGAAAGGTAAAATTTATATTATTCCAGACTCAATGAGTAATTTAAATCAGTGGATAGACGTGAAATTTAGATGTCAGGAAGGAATCCCTATCTTGGATGTCTGTCCTTACGATGCTGACATCGATAATCAGACTTTTGGAATCCATTGGCTAACTACTTTAGATGCTGCGGGAAAACAAAGAAATTATCAACCCTGTATCGACAAGATGATGATTGAAGTTGCAAAGTACAAACTGAGCAAGATTGCAGGTATAGTTTTATGTGGTCTTGATGGAGATGGCGCTTATGGACTTCAAGAGATAGCTAGATGTGGCGGAAAGATTGCAGTTCAAGACCCCACAGAATGCTTTCATCCAAAGAAGAAAGATACTACTTCCTCAATGCCTAATACGTGTCTTCTCACAACGCCAAATTGCAGACAAATATCTTTAGAAAGTGTAGGAAGCATTTCTAAGTGGTTAATAGACCTGCTGGCTAATTAAAGACATAAATTGCTGAAATCCTTACAGAAAATATTTTTCAAATCTGCTTGTTAAAAATTATTGAAAACTTTATTCGGAATAGGTTGCAATAAATTTTAAGCTTATTACTGAATAGTTCTACTTCTAATGGTTCAGCCAACAGGCGATCGCCCAAGATGTCTTACCCACCACGCAGCAGGAAGCGGAAACCTTAGTCGCTGCCCAATCAGACATAAAACAACTTTGCCAACTGGTGCAAACAGAGCAATGGGTCAGAACCGATGATCCTGAAGCCGAAAGCCACGAAGAAGAAGCTGATGGCAAAATCCTAGCGGAAATCCTCAAACACGATATCCATGGACAACTGCTAGAACATCCCTATGTGGTACGAAAGATTGAGGACTTAGTAAGAAGAAGGTGGTTAACTCTAGCTACTAGTGGAGGTATCAACTTTTCCAGCTTCATGGCTCAACCATGCCCCGAACTTGGAGAACTCGAAATGTGTATCCCTGATATGCCCGAAGGCAAATATGTTGGTTTCCGTTATCCCATCCGCGATCGCAATGACTTACAGATTTGGACAAACAAACACATCAAAGGACTAAACCAACAGGGAACCATGTATGTCAACCCAGACATCGCTCGTGACTATTGCGGCATGGACTTTGATGGTGATACTTTCTGCGTGAAATCAGTTGAGAAATTACCTGAAATCGCCAAAGAAATCCGTCAGTATCACCTGAAGCCCACCACCTATAAACCCGACAAAGTACCAGTGCAAGGCACATTAGCCGAAGTCGCCCTCAGATCCACGGAAAACCAAATTGGATTGATTACCTATTACCTAGCCACCGCATGGGCAACAGGACAACATCAGTACATCGCAGGCTTAGCTCAAGAAGTCCAAGTCGCTGTAGATCGGCTCAAATCCGACCTCAGCCATGATCAAGCCTTTCTTGATGAAGTGGGTAAAAGCTTACCGAAACTAGATTGGCTAATTGACCGCAAGCGTCAAGGAGTCTATGGCAGTTACTACGATGCTAAGCAGAGATGCAAGATGCCCGCCCGAACAATGGAAGCAAATGGTGAATACAATGATGCAATTTCTTTACTAATTCAGTCAGTGAACGAAATCTGGAAACCCGTAGATTTGCATGAGCGTACCCTCCTCGAATTCCGCGAACTATTTGTCAAACCGAGTGAGATTCTCTACAAAAGAGCGATCGCCCGTCGTGATGAATATGCCAGCAAGCAGAAGTGTTGAATCAGACATGAAGTTATCCTAAAAGTAGACACAGTATTCCTGTAGAAAGCATGATTTCAGCTTAAAGTCACTATCTTCCTAAACCAATGTACATAACTGATATTCTCACTCATGAATGCTTGTAAATACCTCAGTTTATCTAACATCTTACAGCCAAACTCTTTTGGTATCTCTACTAGTTCTAATAAAACATATGCTATTAAGCAAGTGTA
>MNZA01000020.1 GCA_001873375.1 Oscillatoriales cyanobacterium CG2_30_44_21 | reverse complement strand
AATTCATCATAATGCGCTAATTCAAGGATGAGGTGCGACGGTTCTGATGAAGCAAAGAGTACTTCATAAGGAGTACGATAGTCAAGGGATTTTCTCGGTCTGTGATTGATCAAGTTAACTACTTTCTGAAAGTCTTCTTCTTTCACGATTTTGAAGTTCGTACTTTTAGGATAGAACTCTCTAATCAATCCATTTGTATGTTCATTCAATCCACGTTCCCATGAATGATAAGGATTTGCAAAGAAAGTCTGTATTTGTAGTCTTTCAGATAGCTTCTCATGTCCGAAGAACTCTCTTCCATTATCAAATGTCATCGTCTTACAGAAGTCTGGTTTTACTGGTTCAAATAACTTGAGGGTTACTCTATTTACTTCTTCCATTGTCTTGTTCTTAGCCAGTCCAGCCAGTAAGTACTTTGATGCCTTATCCACATGAGTGACGACAATGCCCTTTACGCTGCTAATCTTATCGAGAGTCGTGATCGCCTTTTCAAAAATCTTCTCTTCAAGTGCAATTCAAATTAATTGTTGTGCCTATACATGTCACAACTATACTTACAGCGTTTTAAGATAAGAAATGGCTTTGCCATTTCTTATCTTAGGGTGATACAAATTGAACGCGACAGCACTTTTTTATGTGACCCATGGCAGTAGCGATCGCCGTTCATGGTTGGTTTTACAAGATTTATTAGTTACTGCCCGATCGCGCATTGGACATATTTTTTCTAACATTGGTGGTGGTTGTTTGGAAGGGCAAGAACTAAGCCTAGCGCAGCAATTGGAACTTTTTGCCGTTGAGGTGAGTAACTCTAACGTGACCGAAATTGTGATTTTGCCGTTGTTTTTGCTAGAGGGAGTTCATGTTAAAGAAGACATTCCTGAACAGGTGGCGATCACGGCTTTGGAACATCAAGACGATAATCTCGGATTTCGGGTTACTGAACATCTGGGTACTAGTCCACAGATTCCTAAGCTATTAATCCAAAATTTTGCAAATCAATTACCCGATCGCCAAAATCGCATCTTGATCGCCCACGGCAGCAGACGCGATGGCGCTAATCAAGTTGTGGAGGACTTAGCGCAGCAATGTGATGCGATCGCCGCTTACTGGGGAGTGGAGCCAAAAATCGAAACTCAGATCGAGGCTCTGTTGTCTCAAGGTATTGCGGAAATTACGGTGCTGCCTTACTTTTTGACCGAGGGCGGGATTACGGAGGCGATCGCTAAGAAATTACAGGTATATGGCGATCGCGTTAAAATCCGACAACTGGCTGTGCCGCTATCCAAAGCTCAGATTATTGACCTATCCCTTGAGTTTGTATAGAAAGCGCGTGAGCCATACAGCGCTTTGTGATTATGTAAAACCCAAGAAGTGAGTGGCGGCGCTAAGCGCCGCCACTCACTTCTTGGGTTTTATGTTCTTACAAGACTGGCTGTAGCCATAACCGCTAAAAAGATATGTTGTGAAGCCTAAAACGAAAGTGTCATCTGTGTTATCAATATCTACAATAAGTATGAATCATTTGTGATAATATTAAGGAATCAACACTTTGAGATTAACCACCCAAGAAATTTTAAAAAAAGACTGGCTATGCCAGTCTTTTTTTAAAATTTCTTGGGTTACATCAAGCTTCAAGACCAAGAAGCAAACCCAGTCAGGTTTTTAAATTTGGTATAACAGGCTGTAGTACAGCGCTTTGCGCTTAATTAAAACCCAGAAGTTGTTCCGCCCGCTACGCGGGCGGAACAACTTCTGGGTTAAGCCAAACTACTTACTACTTAAAGCCTTACTAGGCAATAATTAAGACCGACAAGGTAAAAAAGTTGGCTGAAAGACACAAAAATCTGAACCCGATCTATCAAGAGATTCTCAAACAAGAGCGTCTCAATAATTTGATGCGAATCGCTAAATGTATAGAAAACAGTACAGTTGGCGTTTTTGAAACTGCTTTAAATGACCAAATTAGCAATGTCAGCTTGTCATTTTGTGAACTGTTGGGATATAGCAATTCGCAGATTTGTCAACTCAAATACGAACAGATTTGTCATCCTGATGACCTGTCCGCTTACTACTTTCTCAAGGAGCGGATCCTCTCAGGTGAGCTAGATCATTGCTATCTCAATGTTAGATATATTCGTGAAGATGGTCAGATTGTGCAGGTATTACAAAGCACCGATCTAAATCTTGAAGATGTTGACGTACCGCCCCATTTTATTAATCGCTTTGAAGATATTACCGACTGGGAGCAATCTCTTCAAAACCAAAAAGATGTTGATAGTCGAACTCGTTATCTTTTTGAAAACAATCCTAATCCCATGTGGATTTATGATTTGGAAACTTTGAATTTTCTGGCAGTAAATCAAGCGGCTATTGATCATTACGGTTACAGCGAAGCAGAGTTTCTATCGATGACACTGGAAGATATTCGCCCTCCCGAAGATATACCTAAACTGAGAGAAGCGATCGCCAAGATTTCGTCAGGGCCAACCATTCCTGAAATATTGAGACATATTAAAAAGGATGGCAAGCAGATTATTATTGAAGTCTCATCCCACACCCTCATCTACAACAGCCGTCATTGCGAACTAATTTTAATTAATGATATTACTGAAAAGAAACGTGCCGAAGAAGCGCTTATGCTGGCTGAGGCTAAGTATCGCAGTATTTTTGAGAATGCGATCGAAGGTATTTTTCAAACTTCCATTGAAGGAAAATTTTTGATCGCCAATCCGATGCTTGCCCAAATTTATGGATGCGAATCATCGCAGGATCTAATTGATAACCTTACGGATATTGAAAATCAACTTTATGTTGATCCTGAATGTCGCCATAAATTAGTCAATCTATTACTCGCTCAGGAAGATGTTAAAGGCTTTGAAGCACAGGTCTATCGTCAAGATGGTTCCATGATTTGGACTACTGAAAATGTGCATTTAGTTCGTAATTTTACAGGAGAGGTTCTCTACCTTGAAGGAACTGTAGAAGACATTACAGAAAGTAAACGCGCTAAAGCAAAGATAGAATATCTAGCCTTCCATGATTCCCTCACGAGTCTGCCCAATCGCATTCTCTTTCGCGATCGCCTATCCACCGCCCTAGCCCAAGCTAACCAAAAGCTGCAAGACTATCTTGCTCAAGATAGAACGCTTGATCCTAGCCTTGTGTCACCCTTGCTGGCAGTTCTATTTCTTGATTTAGATCGATTTAAGTTAGTCAATGACACGATGGGACACGCCGCAGGCGATCGCCTGTTGATTGAAGTTGCCAAGAGGCTGACTGAATGTATGTTTGAGGAGACTTTCTTGGCGAGAATGGGCGGCGATGAATTTATGATCTTTGTTCCCAATGTGCAGAGCGTGCAATCGATTCAACAGTTTGCTCAACTGATTTTACAATCTTTTGAAAGTGCTTTTTTTGTCGAGGCGTTACCGATCCACATTGGTACAAGCATTGGTGTTAGCCTATTTCCTAGCGATGGCATTGATGAAGAATCATTAATGAAACACGCTGATACAGCGATGTTTAGAGCCAAGGAGCGTGGACGCAATCACTATCAGCTATACAACCATGCGATCGGTGCAGAGGTAAAAGAATATGTGGCGATCAAAAATGGCATTCGTAAGGCTTTAGAGCGTTCCGAATTTCAAGTCTTCTATCAACCGCAAATCAATCTGGCGACAGGGAGAATTGATGGCATGGAAGCTTTGGTGCGATGGTTACATCCTGAATCAGGATGGATACCACCTAATCAATTTATACCTGCTGCTGAAGAACATGGCTTAATCGTTCGTTTAGGAGAATGGGTTTTGCAAACTGCTTGCCAACAAAATCGCGAATGGCAATTAAATGGATTACCCCCAATTAGGATGGCGGTCAACTTCTCGGCAAAGCAGTTTCAAGTTCTTAATCTCTGCGATCGCATTATGCAAATCTTGAAGGATGTTGATCTCGAACCGCAATATTTAGAAATGGAAATCACCGAAAGCCTAGTTATGCAGGATCAAAAAAACACGATCAAGATGCTCAAGCATTTACAAACTCTCGGGATCAGTATATCCATTGATGACTTTGGCACTGGCTATTCTTCCCTTAGCTATTTGCGACTTCTGCCAGTTAGTAAGGTCAAAATTGATGCGAGTTTCATCCGTGAAACTCCCCAAAATAGTGAAGACTCAGCGATTACCTCAGCCATAATCGCCATGTCCCATAATCTCCATCTCAAGGTGATCGCTGAGGGCGTGGAGCGTAAGGATCAATTAGAGTTTTTGCGATCGCATGGCTGTGATGCTGTTCAAGGATACCTCTTCAGTCGTCCTGTCCCTGCCGCAGAAGCCACCCTCCTCATGCAGTCACAGCCCGTGGCTTATACCAAATAAAGAAATGTCTACGCCATTTCTTTATAACAAGTTGCGGCGCGAAGCGCCGCAACTTGCCTCTCCTGTAACATTGCGAACTCGCTCATCAAGAGCGATCGCCTCTCGCGGATTGCAAAATACGCTAGCTTGCAAACGGCGATCGCCACATAATCCCATCACCAAAATATTAATATGCTCAATGTAGGCAGCATTAAGCGCCGCCTTACCCTCCTCGTACACAAGGGGAATCCCTGGCTGAATGATAGCGAGACTCTGGAAAAATTGATTGGTACTAGCAAAACAACGATCTATGTATTGACTAAGCAGATCGAAATCCACCTCAGTTTTGCCTTGGATATCGCCAAGGGTATAAGCAATCATGTCAATGGGAGTGCGATCGCTAATGAAAGGACTCGCTGCCCCTTGCCAAACCTGTCCCGCTGCATCTAACACATGATTCTGCACAAATAACCTTGTCTTAAAATCCATTGTCTCCGCAGGATCTAAACCAAGTTGGGCAAAAACTTGGCTGGTCGTGGTGCGGACAAAGGGAATATTGAGTTGTGAAGAAAGGGCGATCGCGAGTGTTGTTTTGCCAGTGCGATGTGCGCCACAGAGTCCCAAATTGCCCATCATGCTGCTGCAAAGTCCGTATATTTTCGTACTGATAGTTCCTGAAAACCCAACACCATATCTTGCTTCGCAATCCCCGCCGCTACTAGCTCATCAGTTACTCCATCTTCAGTACCGTCCCTGTGAACCCACACATGGGCATCGATAATCTCCACATGAATCAAACAGCCATGTAAATGACGATTTCTATCCCGTCTTTTAGACATAATCAAATTAGACGTGGCGGCGCTTCGCGCCG
>MNZA01000019.1 GCA_001873375.1 Oscillatoriales cyanobacterium CG2_30_44_21 | reverse complement strand
TTCGAGCCGCCACTCGTTTCTTAGGTTTTAGCTTGTCACTATTGACAGCATCTCTAACTGAAAATTTTTTCTGGCTACTGCAAGCCGCTATATACTGATATTTTCCACACAAATTTTGCAATATTATTTCAATCGATGGTAGCTCCAACATCTCAATCCAATGTTCTGCGATATGACATTGTCGGATCACGACGCTTTAGTAACTATTGCTTTGCCGTTATTGTCGCCATAGGAGCATCAGGCTTTCTGCTGGCTGGTCTATCCAGCTTCCTAAAAATTAATTTGTTGCCAGTAGCCGATCCCTTACAACTAGATTTTGTCCCTCAGGGTTTGGCACTCTCCTTTTATGGAGTGGCGGGAACTCTGCTAGAGCTTTATCTTCTCTATGTAATGCTGATTGACTATGGTAGCGGCTACAACAAGTTTGATCGCGATAATGGCAAAGTCACCATTTTTCGCCGTGGACTAACTTCCAAGAGGAACTTTGAGTTCAATTACAAAATTGCTGATGTGCAAGCGGTACGGGTAGAGATCCGCGAAGGGCTAAGCCCCAAGCGAGCCTTGTATTTGCGAGTCAAGGGCAAGGGCGATCTGCCTCTGTCTGAGGTGGGACAACCCATATCGTTAAGCGTGTTAGAAGATCGGGCGGCGGCGATCGCTAAGTTTTTGGCAGTGCCTTTGGAAGGGTTGTAGTCTAGTTAGCAATTGCTGAAAGGGTTGTGCCATAAATATTTTTGGTGGCGCAGCCGCGCCACTAAGTACCTAAAACCAGAGGTTGTTTCGCCCGCGTAGCGGGCGAAACAACCTCTGGTTTTAGGTTATGTCTAACCATTTAAAAATCTGAATTATTTATTGAATTGCAGAAGGTTAAAAATAATGTTGCGTTGGATTTTGAGTTGTTTTTTAGCAATGAGCGTTCTGCTCACTGGTTGCAGTAATGCGAGTAATGTGACTACGTCTCCGAGCGCTTCTCCCAAAGCATCCCCAAGCGCGATCGCCCAAGCCATACCCAAGCCTAGCGCCAATGCTTCCCAATCTCCAGAAGAAGCTTTGGCTCGGTTTGTGCAGTTGAAGGGTGCGGCGACAGTGGAGTTAAAACTAAAGTCGGGAACTGTCACAATAGAACTTGATGGTACTAACGCGCCTGTGACCGCAGGTAACTTCGCGGATCTGGTAAAGCGTGGAGTTTATAACGGATTGACTTTCCATCGTGTTGTTAAGGAACCAATGCCCTTTGTGGCTCAGGGCGGCGATCCTCTCGGCAATGGTACAGGCAATTTCGTTGATCCGACTACTTCTCAACCGCGTTACATTCCCTTAGAGATTTTGCCTGAAGGTGCAAAGGAAACTGTCTATGGAGAAGTTCTTGCGCCTACGCAAAAGCCCAAATTGACTCATCGCAAAGGCGCGATCGCGATGGCACGTTCTCAATCTCCTAATTCGGCTTCCTGCCAGTTCTATTTTGCCCTCGATGATATTAACTTTCTCGATGGTTCCTATGCCGTATTTGGCTATGTAACTGAAGGTATGGATCTAGTCGAAAAAATTCAAATGGGCGATCGCATTGAGTCAATGACAATTACCCAAGGCGAAGAAAATATCAAGCAATCTGTCTAGGCAAAATGTAGCTCGATAAAAAGCAACGTAATTAAGTAGCTCAAAACCAAAAACCAAGAAGGTCGTTCTGCCCGCTACGCGGGCAGAACGACCCCTTGGTTTTAATTATGTTGAGCTAACTGTTACAGCCTGTTGATGCTTTGAGTAGTACAAAGGGATTTTTGAAAGCGCAAAGCGCTGTAGCTGACCATTGCCATTGCCAAAAGATTCCAGAAAGGCGGAAGGTGATTCCGCCAACCGAGAAACCGCTTCTTTAATTTTGACTATATTCATGATTTGACTAAGACTCCTCTGTAATTTGCAAACGAATTGTCTTGCCTGACTGGTCGCTGCCAATCTGCACCGCTATATTTTGACTCGCTAAAGAGTCTAGAGAATTGAGTAAGTCCACCAGATTAGGTGTACTTGTGCCCGCTTCCACATATAACTGATCCGCAGAATTGGCAACCCGTTTCCATGTGCTGTGGAGTTTAGCGATCGCCTGTTCGAGTTGGGCGGCTTGGCTCACTAGGTCTGAGGCGAGTTTGAGACAACCGATGCGAAGGGCTTCTTCAAGAGCAAGATCGATATTCACAGAACGTTGGGCGATCGCTTGGACTTGACTAGTATTGGATAGATATTTAGTCAATCTTTGGGCATCCGCCGTAACTAAGCGAATGTTGTCCAGATCAGAACCATCGACGATCGCTTGTTTAATGGGAACTTGATAGGCTTCGGGTAATTTATCAATTTCGCGGACTAGGGGCGCAACATAGCGAGTGGGAATGGTCTGGGCGGCTAGCTTCTCTTTTAACTCATCAGGAAGATGCTCGGAACTCATGGTCGTCCACTGATCGGAGAGTTGACGCACTTCGCGGCGAGTGATTTTTTCACCACTGCGGGCGGCATCGACAATCAATTGCTGAACTTCCGCCGAAGCTTGGGAAGTTTCCACAAAGGCTTTTTTGCTAAATTGCCGAATATCATCGGCATCTAACTGACCATCCGCCATCAGCGTGTCGGCACTATTCGCAAGTTGAATCCATGAATAGGCTTGAGATTTACTAATTTCTCGCTCTTGGAGCCATTTTAAAAAACCTGTACCGCGACCTTCTCCATTCACCTTTTCGCGATCGCGTACAGTTCTCAAAATCCTGCCGCGCCAAATATCGGTCTGCAAGTCGAAGCGATCGCACACCTGCCAAGCACTATCCACCTCTGCCAAAAACTGCCCTTCTGCTAAGCCTTCATCGTTAGGGTCAGGCAAAGATAGCGAAAAATCAGCAAGATCAATGCCAGCATCTACACTCGAAATTTCGCCAGTAATTTCTGTTATTTCGTTAGGGGTCAAGGGAGAATTGCTCACAAACTTAAAAGGACTAAGTAATTTAGAGATTGAGGCGACTCACGCCGCCTCAATCTATTCGGGTTTTGATTTATCCTACAGCGCTTTGCGCTCAAACCCGAACCACAAGAATAATTTTGAAAACGTTGCAAAGCAACGTTTTCAAAATTATTCTTGGTTTGGGTTTAAGCGCCGCTACTAACTTTTTAGGTTTTGGACTACAGCTATCCAAAACACATCAGAAACAGCAAGACTTTGATATCGTTAAGATTAGTGGCGATCTCCAAAGCGCTGTAAAGTAACCACTCCAATTATTTCCAGAGGAAACCAAAAAATATGGGCGAAATTACCAGAGATGAAATCCGCGAACGCTTAGGCAATATTGATCAAATTCGCGATATCATTTTCGGCGCACATTTGCGCGATTACAACAGTCGGCTAGACAAGGCGGAATTGGACATTTCGGCAATGCAGCAAGATATGCGCGATCGCCTGAGTGACCTCAAAGTACTGTTAGCGAGTGAGTTAAGGGCGGCGGTTGAGTCCATTGACAAGCGTCTCAAAACTATTAGTGCCTCAACCCAAGAAGAAACAGCCGATCTCCGTCAACAATTTGATCGGATCAATCGCAAATTTACCAATAGTATCGAAACCCTCGATGAAGCAGTGGAAGCTCAGCGAGTTGCCCTGCGTGATGAGCTTGCCCAAACTAGAGACAGTTTGCAAAATGATACCCGTGAATTGCGATCACTAGTTTTAGAAGAACTAGATCGCAGTTTCTCAATTCTCCGCCAGGACAAGATTTCTAAAGATGATATGGCGGAATTGTTGTTTGAGTTGGGTATGCGCCTCAAGGGTTCTGAGTTTGTACCTGAGTTGCGGGAAGCGGCTGAAGAAAAAGTGGAAGAAAAATATGAGCGGGTTAGCATTTTAGAGCCTGAGCCAAAAGCTGAACGCCCTATTGCAGATTCAGCCACAACGACTAGAGCCACATCTCGCGCTAAATCTAGTACCAAATAAAACCCAATAGTTGAGTGGCGGCGTTTCGTGCCGCCACTCAACTATTATCGGCAATTACTGCTAAAACTCTTCTATTTCCAACTGTCCCACAATAAAAGCAACGCAACCAAAAGCGCAGGTAATTGGCAAGGGATTTTTAAGAACAAAGCAAGAAACAGAAGCAAGGAAAGAAATCGCGATCGCGGCTAAAGTCCAAGACTTTTCATCATCGCTCATTCCCTTGGCACTTTTGATGGCGCGTAACGTATCATTCGGTATTGGTAAAGGCATCACCGAGCTAGGCGGAAACGCCCAATAGTTGCAGCAGCGTTCCACAAATAGATCTGTCCAACCATTTTCTTGACACCATTCATCAATCCATTCATCACGAAAGCGCTTCATATGCAAAAATTACCAATGCTTTTCTAAATCAAATAAATAGTGTTACAGTTCATTACCATCAAACCCGAACCAAGAATAATTTTAAAAGCGTTGCTAGGCAACGCTTTTAAAATTATTCTTGGGGTTCGCTATGTTCGGCAATTGCTGTAGAAAAGCGCAAAGCGCTATATTCATATTTCTTTTATTTAGATTAACAGGGTGGCTAGATGAATGGGGGTAAGTTACAAAAACTTAAAGTTGCTTCAAAAAACTACTACAAGATAAAAAGACGAAAGGCGGCGCTCTGCGCCGCCTTTCGTCTTTTTATCTTGATGCTATTGCTTAGCTTCAACATTTACAAATGTGTTGTCACACATATCAAATCTTACTTTTTCACCGTTTTTTAATATGCCATCGGCAGCAAAGCGCCATACAGGATATTGAGTGATTTGCCCCTTGCTATTGCGGCGATTTAGAAATACATCTCGGATGGGTCGCCCCGTGGTATTTGTGGCGGTGTAGGTGGTGCAATTGGCTCTGACGGACTGGGTAGTTGCGATGGGCAGGTAGTAACTTGGAGACTGAGCCTGTGCCAAAAGTTGAACTTGGCTAATCGGATTGGATAAACTGAAGATTAAGTCGATCATGATTTTGTATATTTACTTAAATAAAAGTTGCAGGGCAAAAAACTATAACTTTCGTTTAAATAAGTAGTTTTAGTTTATTTGGATATCATTATATTAGCATGGATATAATAATTAAGTAAAAAAT
>MNZA01000254.1 GCA_001873375.1 Oscillatoriales cyanobacterium CG2_30_44_21 | reverse complement strand
GCGCCGCCTCTCTCATTTAATCAATTGCTCCTAGAGATATAAGCTTTGCTTTTTGGGCGGGGGTTAACCCTGTTGCGTCAGCAATATTCATCCCTTCATAGGGACGGGGATCGCGACAGGTCTTGAGGCATTCACCAGTTTGCACATTCCAGAGTTTCACGGTTTCATCGCGGCTGCTGCTGGCGATAAGTTTGCCATCGGCAGAAAAATCAATGGCGTAAATTGTGCCTGTATGCCCCGCCAGTCGATTGACCATTTCGCCCGTTTGCCAATTCCAGATATTGATGCAAGTATCCTCGCCTGCGCTCGCCAAATTTAGCCCCTGATAGTCGGCGGCGATCGCCAAAACATTGCCCTGATGACTGCTTGGCTCCAAAGTTAACTCGCCACTGTCCACATTCCAGCGATATATTTTTTTTTCACTGCCGATCAAAATGATTTGGGGAGAGGTGGGGATCATTACTGCATTGGAGTTGAGGGTGGCAAGGGGATCGCAAGTATGGATACATTCGCCAGATCTGGCATTCCAGATTTTGAGGGTTTTATCGCGACTGCTGCTGATTATTTGGCGATCGTCGGGGCTGAATGCCACGGATAAAATTGCCGCCTTATGTCCATAAAAAACACGAAAACATTCGCCCGTCACGATGTCCCGTAGCTTGATCACTTTGCTAGTTTCGCCAGTGGCAAGGAACTTACCATCATGGCTAAATACCAGCGTGCGGGCAAGGTCAGGATGCTCCGTAATTGTGGCAAGACAGCGACCACTGCTGACATCCCATAGTTTGATTGTGCAGTCTTCGGCGCAGCTAGCGAGTAGAGTGCCGCTGGGACTAAAGTCAACTTGCCACACATGACCTGCGTGACCTTGAAGGGAGCGAATACATAGTCCTGATTGGGTATTCCAGAGGCGGATAATTGAGTCATCACCACCGCTTGCCAAGATACTCTGCTCTAGGTTAAAAGCTACGGAGCGAATCGCGTTGGTGTAGCCTTGCAAAATCCGAAACTGTTGTCCTGAGGTGACTTCCCAAAGATTGAGCAAATGCTCATTGGAGATATTGCCTGAAGTTGACCCTTCCGATTGATTGTCATCTTTGTGATCAGTCCACGATCGCCCTGTATGCCCTTGAAAAGTTCGCATACAGTTTCCTGTGTCAATTTCCCAAATTTTGACCATCTCATCGCCACTGCTGCTTGCCAAAATTAGGAGATCGGGGTGGAAGGCAACTGACCTGACCCAGTGATTATGTCCTGTCAAGGTTTTAGAGCATTGGGTGGTTTTGAGATCCCAGAGGCGAATTGTGCGATCGCCGCTACCTGTAGCAAGGGTGGAGTTGTCGTGACTAAAGCTAACCGCAAAGACAGTGTGGGTATGCCCTGTCAGGATTTTGGTGCAAGTTCCTGTTTCCACATCCCAGAGCCTCGTGGTGCGGTCTTCACTGCCGCTTGCTAAGACTTTGCCATCAGGACTAAAGGCGATCGACCACACAATATCTTCATGCCCGTCCAGTACCCGCAAACATTCACCCGTATCGATATCCCACATTCGGATTGTGCAGTCATCACTGCTACTCGCCAGCAAATTACCATTGTTGCTAAAAACTACGGCTTCCACAATATCTTCATGTCCATGTAAGATCTTGAAGCATTGTCCAGACTGCCATAGGCGAACCGTGCGATCAGCGTGTCCGCTTGCCAAAATCGAGCCATCGGGACTAAAAGCCGCCGACATCACCGCACCGATATAGCCCTGCAAAGTATTCAGGCAGTCACCTGTGGACACATCCCAAAGCTTGATTGATTGATCAATGCTGCTGCTAGCCAGTACCGTTCCATCATGGTTAAAGGTTACGGACACCACCCAGCCCTTATGCCCTCTATAGGTCAGGATTGGCTTGCCATCGCTAACCCGCCAAAGATGGATATCGCCTTTAGTGTCGCCGATCGCCAATAACTTACCATCGGCGCTAAAGGCAACCGACAAAACGCCGCCAATTACCTCGGCAAATACGGACTTAATCAAGGCTGTTTTAGAAAAGTTTGCCCCATGTAACTTAACTTCTGATAAATAGGCTTGGCGGATTGCCAAGTAGGAAAAGTCTGTGCCTGTGAGATCCGCGCCCAAATGGCATAGCAAATTAATTAAATTGCCACCACCATAGCCAAAGGTGGACTTGGACTCACCTTCAGGTCTTAATTCGCGGCGGCGCAATTCCGATACATTTTCAAATAGCTCCTTAGCAACCATTTGCTTACTGCCCAAGCGTCCCAGCAACTTGGCAATCAATGGCTCCAAAATTAAGCGCACTTGGCTCTGGCGCACGAAGTCTTTCGCCGTTGCCTTGACCAGAGCATAGTGACGCAGGTAAAAAAGCTGTCTATTTAACTTTGATTGAATACTTGGCAAGATTCCTAGAGGATGCTCTTGGGTGATTTCTTGATAAATTTGGTCAATCAAAAGATTGGTGACAAACTCCATCACCACAGGCTGTTGCGTAAAGCCCGCAGTTGTATGCTCCACAAGCGATCGCCTTTTTAGCGATCGCAAGGACATCATCAAATAATTTTGCTCAATGGTCGGCACAATGTCCGATCGCAGTTCATGGGGCTGTACTGGTTCTCGATTGATCGCTAACCAGATCATGATTTGTTTTTCGTAGGCGGTGAGGCGCTGATATTGCTGCTCAATCAAATTAGCGATGCCGCTAAAAATAATTGTTTTTTGTTCTAAAAATTTATTAACATCGCCCGAATATATGTCCTTAATCGAAGTCGCCGCAATTTTTAAGGCGAGGGGGTTGCCGCGATACCAATCCACCAGCCGATGCAAATCACTGTCTAGTGCTTTTAGCCCTTTGGTTTCCAGCACCTGTTCGGCGGCTGGCTCATCTAGCCCTTCAAGTTGTAAGGTACGGACAGGCAGAATATCTCCTGCGAGGATGGCAACTTCTTCAGGCATCTCGCGACTGGTGATCAGCAAGCAACTACGGTGCGAGACTTCGCCGACTCGCCGTAATAGCGTGCCATAGCCTTCATAGTCAGCGCGATAAGCGCCATCGTGGTCTTCACCCTTTAATACCGATTCAAAATTGTCTAAAACGATCAAGCAGCGATAGCGCTGCAAATATTCCATCAGCCTTGAAATCAGGGCGTTGATGTCGTTGGTGTCGGGAGTTTCATTTTGATGCGATAGGAAGTTAATCGTGGCAGTTAACATCTCGCTGGGAGTTTTGGCGTTATTTAGCGATCGCCACATTACAAAATCAAACTTGCCCTTGATCTGCTGGGAAAGCTTAACCGATAGCGCTGTCTTCCCTAAGCCACCCATACCCAAAATTGCCACGAGACGGCAGCGATCGCGATCCACCCACTGCTCTAATGTGTCTAACTCAGGTGTGCGTCCATAAAAGAAGCTGACATCAACCACCTCACCCCAATCTTGATTGGGACTAACTTCAAAGCCCATAGTCGGGACGGCGATCGTAAACTCTCCATTGGTGGACTTCTTTTTGCGGCGGAGGACAGTTTGCACCGTATTTTTGGTAACTTTTTCACCCAAAACTTCGGTCAGGGTATGCCATAGCTTATGGCTGACTAATTTGATATAACCCGCATCATAGCCAGTATTCTTAGCAACCTCTGCATAGGACAAGTTTTCATATACGCCTAGAAACACAGATTGCTCAACCCGAGTCAAACTACGCTTTAGCATCGCTTCGATAAATTCCAACGCCTCATCACCAATCATAGATGCGCCTTAAATACCCGAATATAGCCTAAATGTAACTTTTTAAATATAACTTTTAGATAACTTCATTGTTGCTATTCTAAGACCTTTTATGGTTTATGTTATTTTTATGTGGAGATTAACCTAAAAAAGTGCCACCACTCCTCTAAAAACTTAGTTTTCTGGTGCGGTGCAGCCACGCCCGAAAAGCTAAGTTTGTGTAAAAGCCCTATGCAAAATTCTCCCAAAATCGCTCTAGTCCATGATTACTTGACGCAGCGCGGCGGAGCCGAAAGGGTGTTTGAACTGCTGTGCCACCACTTTCCCGATGCCGATATTTATACATCTGTATACGATCAACGCCACACGATTGATTTGGGTGATCGCCAAGTTCACACCACATTTCTCCAGAAAGTGCCAGCATCTCGCAAATTTTTTAGGCTGTTTGCTCCTTTTTATTACGCCGCTTTTCGATCGCTTAATCTCCAAAAATATGACTTGATCCTCAGTAGCAGCGCTAGCTTTGCCAAGGGCGTACAAAAGCGCCCCGGTGCCATCCATATTTGCTTTTGCCACAACATCACGCGATTTTTGTGGGACACCAAGACCTATTTGCGCGAATATGGGGCTTACGCCTTTTTAAAACCACTCATCGAGCTAGTCTTCAGGGCGATGCGCCGCCAAGATGTTGCCTATGCCCAGTCTCCTGACTATTACATCGCTAACTCCACCACCGTCGCCCAACGGATTCAAGACACTTATCACAAAGAAGCGGTCACGATCAATTACCCCATCGACGATCGCCGTTTTATCTTTTCCGATCAAAAAGATGACTATTACTTGGTTTCATCGCGCCATCTTAGTTACAAACGCCTCGACATTATCGTAGAAGCCTTTAATGATCTGGGTTTGCCCTTAATTATTACGGGAGAGGGACCCGAAACCCAAAAACTGCAAGCGATCGCCCATGAAAATATCAAATTTCTCGGTCATGTTAGCGATCGCGATCGGTGTCAACTCATGGCAAAAGCTAAATCTGTAATTGTCGCCGCCCTTGAGGACTATGGACTTGTGCCCATTGAAGCCAACGCCAGTGGCACGCCCGTAATTGCCTATGGCAATGGCGGGGTCATGGACACCCAAATTTCAGGAGTGACAGGGCTACTATTTGAGCAGCAAACTACAGCCTCCTTAAAAAGTGCCATAATCGATGCTCAAGCGATGCAATGGGACTATGCAAAAATTCGGGATCACGCAATTAACAACTTTTCTGAAGCGATCTTTTTTCAGAAAGTCGATCTCATGATTACCAAAATAGTCACCTCAACCCGCTAGGTACAGCGCAAAGCGCTTAAATATAAAACCCCAAAAGCTGTGTCGCACGCATAGCGTGCGACACAGCTTTTGG
>MNZA01000208.1 GCA_001873375.1 Oscillatoriales cyanobacterium CG2_30_44_21 | reverse complement strand
GACACAATCGTTGGTTTCACGTTTTGCCATAGCAATTTCGGCGTTAGTTTCTCTGCTTTTAGGTATCGGTTGATCTGGTCATGGCTGTGTTCTTCTAAATGGTCTGCCAAGTTAGTGATTGTGTAGTTTATCTGACTACTTATCAGATACTGGCAATAATCTAGCGTAGTAAACTTTTTTACCATTGCTTTTACTCAAATCTTTCTTCATTTTCGCATCATTTTTTCTCTTTGCGTAAGTCCTATTAATAATTTATTCCCAATCAAAAAACTTGACGATTTGATTCGTCCTTTTATTGTGCCGCCCGAACAAAAAATTTCTCTTGCCAACGACTACGATCCCGCTTACAGAGCCGATCACCTCAAAAAGTCGAAAGCTAAAGGTCAATTAAAAGAAGGTATTAAAGCCTTAGCTGAATATCAAGATGTTCTCTACGCCCAAAGCACCCATGCTGTGCTAATTATCTTTCAGGCTATGGATGCGGCTGGTAAAGATAGCACGATTAAACACGTAATGTCGGGCATTAATCCTCAAGGATGTCAGGTGCATAGCTTTAAAGCTCCATCAATAGAAGAGTTAAATCATGGCTATTTGTGGCGATGTTCTAAGGCATTACCCGAAAGAGGGAAAATTGGGATTTTTAATCGCTCTTACTACGAAGAAATCTTAGTAACAAGAGTGCATCCAGAAATCCTAGAGCAGCGACCGCTCTCGGTCAGTTTAATCGACAATGATATTTGGAATCGCCGCTTTGAAGAAATCAACAATTTTGAGAAGTATCTGGTTGATAATGGCACAATCGTTCTCAAGTTTTTCCTGAATGTATCCAAAGAAGAGCAGAAAGAACGTTTTCTAGAACGGATTAATCGCCCTGAAAAGAATTGGAAATTCTCTGTAAATGATGCGAAAGCGCGAAGCTTTTGGGATGACTATATGACTGTCTATGAAGATATGTTCAATCACACCAGTACAAATTATGCTCCTTGGTACATCATCCCCGCCGATCGCAAATGGTTTACGCGGCTAGTCGTAGCTGGCATTATTTATACCAAGTTGCAAGAATTGGATCTCAAATATCCAAGGGTCAGTAAAGAAAAGCATCAAGAACTTTTAGATGCGAAAAAAATTCTGGAGAGCCAGAGATAAGAATGAAAATTGGTTGATTTAGCGATCGCCAATCATTTTTCCCTAACCATCATCTCCACTAAACCATTAATCAATCGATTCTGCTCAATGGGTAAAATCTCCTGACCATGCAAAATCTCATGGGTGATGACGTAGTGCATTAACGTCCCCACAAACATTCTGGCGGCAATTTCTGGGTCAGAATAGTCCAGAACGGGATGATTTTTGAAGTAGGCACTTAATCCTGCAATCATTGGTTTTTGAATGGTGCGGACAAAGGACTGGGCTAGTTCAGGAAACCGCTCTGACTCGCCAAGGGTTAACCGAATGAAGGTGAGGAAAGATTGACCTGTGGAAAATTTGGACAATATATTTGTGGCTAGATGGCGTAAAAAACTTGCTGGGGGCAGTTCCAACAACATTGGATCTTCAAAATTAAGCAGAAATCCCTGCGGCGATAATTGCTGAATTAATGTGGTAAATAAACCTTCTTTGTCTTTAAAGTAACTATAAATCGTGGGCTTGGAGACTCCCGCCGCGATCGCAATTCGATCCATACTCGCGGCGACAAAGCCATTGGCTGTAAATTCCTGCATGGCACTATTGAGGATCATTTCCGATTTGTTCATAAATTTGCGATCGCGGTTTTCATTGATGCTTTCATCATTTTCGCTGCGAATAGAGAAAAGGCTCATGGCAATAGCTGTGTAAATATTTATGGTTATTTAACTGATGTTACGTGGAACCCTCACCCCCCAGCCCCCTCTCCCATTAAGGGCGAGGGGGCTGGGGGGTGAGGGTCTTAAAAACTTTTACGTAACATGAGTTATTTAACATTATTTTACTACACAGTGTAGTAATTTTACCAAACCGTGTAGTAAAATAGTTGACAAGACAAATCAGCTTATATCAATTTCAGGAGATTGCCGACTATGCAAGAACGAATTAATCATGGCTTCCCATTATTTAAGCTAAATCGTTATGGAATCGCCTTAACGGGTTTGGCTCTAGTGGCGGCGATCGCAGGAGGCTTGTATCTCAATCGGCAAGCGCAGATCTCCCAACAGTTGTCGCAAGATGCTGCCACGCCACTAATTATTACCACCGTAACCGCCCTCGGCAGATTGGAACCACAGGGAGAAATTGTCAAGTTAGCGGCGGCAACTTCCACTCAGGAAAATCGCATTAGTAAATTACTAGTCAAAGAAGGTGATCGCGTTAAGTCTGGACAAGTGATTGCCATTTTGGCTAGTCGCGATCGCCTGCAAGCGGCACTCAACCAAGCCCAAAAAGATGTACAGGTTGTCCAAGCTAGACTTGCTCAAGTTGAGGCGGGCGCAAAGACAGGAGCCGTGGGAGCGCAACAGGCAGAAATCACGCGACTAGGTGCTAATCAATCAGCCGCGATCGCCTCTCAACGAGCCAATGTCGAACGTTTAGCCGCAGAAGTCCAAAATGCTCAAATTGAAGCCCAGCGTTATCAATCTCTCTCTAATCAAGGGGCGATTTCCAATTCCCAACAGGATAGTAAACAACTTGTACTTGCGACCGCGCAGCGTAGTCTGCAACAGGCTGAAGCGGAATTAACTAGACTTGAAACTACACAACAACCAGAACTTGATCGGGCGATCGCCACTTTAGACCAAATTAGTGAAGTTCGCCCCGTTGATGTCGATGTTTTAGTGGCGGAACTGGATCGGGCGATCACCGCAGTCCAACAAGCCGAAGCTAACTTAGAGCAAACCTATGTGCGCGCTCCTCAAGATGGCGTGGTAATGGATATTCATACCCATGCAGGGGAAGTGATTTCCAGTAATGGGATTGTGGAAATTGGACAAATTGATCGGATGTATGCGATCGCCGAGGTTTATCAAAGTGATATTCAGAAAATCCGCATCGGACAATCGGTGCTTTGTACTTCTGAAGCTATCCCTGAAAAGTTAACGGGAACCGTGGAACGCATTGATCGCAAAGTGCGGCGACAAACGGTGATCAACACCGATCCCAGTAAAAATATTGATGACCGTGTGATCGAAGTTCACATCAAGCTGGATCAAGCATCTAGTCAAATCGCCGCAAACTTCACTAATTTACAAGTTCAAGTTGAGATCAGCCAATGATTGAATGGATCAAACAACTCAAACGCCGCACGCCCCTCGGCTGGTTGCAGCTTAGTCACAGTCGTAGCCGCTTGCTAGTCGCGCTGTCTGGGATTGCCTTTGCCGATATCTTACTGTTTATGCAGCTTGGATTCCAATCCTCACTTTATGAAAGTAACACCCAAATTCGCCGCGCCCTCACTAGTGACATCGTATTAGTCAGTCCCAAAGCCAAGAACACCCAAAATCTATCGACATTTACGCGGCGCAGGCTCTATCAGGCAATGGATATCCCTGGGGTGATTGCCGCCCAACCGCTCTATTCCAACAACATGATGTGGAAAAATCCCCAAACTCGCAGAGAAGCAACGATCCAAGTGATTGGTTTTAGTCCCGATCATCCTCCCTTTCGCTTGCCAGAAGTCAATCAACAGTTAAACAAGATTAAACTTCCCGATATAGTTCTATTTGATCGCGGTTCCAGAGGTGATTACAAATCAACGATCGCGATGGTGGATGCAGGCAAAGCGATCGCCACAGAAGCAGAAGGAAGAACGATTCACATTGGTGGATTATTCACACTAGGCGCATCCTTTGGAACCGATGGCATTTTAATGACCAGCGATCAAAACTTTCTTTTGCTATTTCCCAAACGGGATGTCGGCAGTATTAGCTTAGGATTGATTGATATTGAAGCAGGAAAAGATCCCGTTCAGATTGTGGAAGCTCTCAGAAAACATCTGCCTGATGATGTCAAAGTCATGACCTTGGCAGACTTTATCGAAGATGAGCAAGCCTATTGGCGCAAAGAAAGTCCAATTGGATTTATCTTCACGATGGGGGCAGCGATGGCATTTGTGGTGGGCGTGGTGATTGTCTATCAGGTACTTTCGACAGATGTGAATGCTCACTTGAAGGAATATGCCACCTTCAAAGCGATGGGTTATCGCCATAGCTATTTACTGAGTATCGTCTTTGAAGAAGCGATTATTTTGGCAGTCTTAGGATTTATCCCTGGGGTGATTTTGCCTTTAGGTTTGTATTCCCTCGCTGCCAAAGCCACAGCTTTACCGATCTATATGACCCTTGCCCGTGCTGGGTTAGTTCTATTTTTAACCCTATTTATGTGTCTGTTGTCGGGGGCGATCGCTACTCGCAAACTACAGTCCGCCGATCCCGCCGATATGTTTTAGCCTTGAGGTTTATTCCATGAATTCATTATCTAAGCTGCCTGTACTAGCCATTCAGCAAATTAATCACTACTTCGGTGAAGCGGAACAGCGCAAACAAGTTCTATTCGATATCACTCTCGATATTTATGCTGGTGAAATAATCATCATGACGGGACCTTCTGGTTCTGGTAAAACTACCTTACTGACGCTGATGGGTGGGTTGCGATCGGTTGAATCTGGCAGTCTTCAGTTCCTCGGACAGGAATTGCATGGTGCAAATAAAGAGAAATTAGTGCAAGCCCGCCGCCATGCAGGATATATCTTCCAAGCCCATAATTTGCATGGCAGTCTCACCGCCTTACAAAATGTTCGCATGGGTTTAGAAGTCCATCAGCAATATGCTCCTGCGGAAATGAATCAATTAGCTGGAGTCATGCTTGAGCAAGTGGGCTTAGGCGAACATCAACAGAAATATCCCGAACATTTATCAGGGGGACAGAAGCAAAGGGTAGCGATCGCCAGAGCCTTAGTCAGTCAACCAAAACTATTGTTGGCAGACGAACCGACCGCAGCCTTAGATAGTGTCACAGGGAGAGATGTGGTGACGCTGATGCAAAAATTGGCTAAGGAGCAAGGTTGCACCATCGTCTTAGTTACTCACGATAATCGCATTTTGGATGTCGCCGATCGCATCGTTCACATGGAAGACGGACATTTGAGTAACTAGCTCATATTCTGAAGGAACATGAAAATAAAATTCTTTCAAAGCTTCTCAAAATGCGGGCTTAGGAGAATTACCTAAGTACAGGACAAAAATTTAATGGAGTTAAAGAATGCTTCAGAATTAGCGTGAAGATCGAAGATGATATGCCGAAGGAAATCAAAACCAAGGCGA
>MNZA01000117.1 GCA_001873375.1 Oscillatoriales cyanobacterium CG2_30_44_21 | reverse complement strand
TTAAAACCCGTGGCTTTTGTTTGGAGTCTACTCATCTTCAAGACTCCGAGCGCCTCTCTAAGCTCATTGCGTTGCTTACTCTCGCTTTATGTTGGGCTTTTTCTTCTGGGCTTTGGCTTGCTCAACTTAATCCCCTCAAGCCCAAAAAGCATGGTCGGCTACCTAAAAGTATTTTTCGCCTTGGTTTTGATTTCCTTCGGCATATCATCTTCGATCTTCACGCTAATTCTGAAGCATTCTTTAACTCCATTAAATTGCTGTCCTGTACTTAGCGCCAGTTGTCAAAACCATAAAATCAATTTCAACTCACATTTGTTCCCATTGCCAAAGCCAAAATCTATCGATTATGTACGTCCGCAATTACTTCTTCAAATGTAATGATTGCGATAAAAATACAGCGATTAAAGCTATTTGTTTAGCCTGTGGCGATCGCGCCAAAATTAGAAAGAGCGGCTTGCAGTTCTTTAGTGAATGTGAAAAATGTGGCACATCAGAGCTATTTCACACCAATCCCGCCAATAGATAAAGGTGACGACTCTCTGAGCCGCCACTCTTTTTGTCAACCATTACTTTTGTAGTACTAAGATTCCCATCATGCCACTAGCGATCGCATAGTGTTTGGCTTGACTAAATCCAGCACTTTTTGCCAACTGGACTTGCTCAGAACCAATGGGAAATCTGGCGAGGCTAGGCGCAATATAGGCATACTCTTGGGTCATGTTAAACCGCTCTGCTAGTGGCACAACTACGCGATCAAGATAGAAGTTTTGGAAGGACTGAACTAGGCGATCGCTAGGACGGTGGAAGTCCAAAATCGAAACCTTTGCGCCAGTTTTAAGCACGCGATGCAACTCGGCGAGGCATTGAGGGATGTCAGCAACATTGCGTAATCCGTAAGATAGGGTTGCGCCATCGCCATAATCATCGTCAAAGGGTAGGGATAACACATTGGCTTGTCGCCATGCGATCGCCTTTTGCATACTAATTGGATCGCCTTTGGTTTTACTCGCCGCGATCGCCAATAACTCCTTAGAAAAATCCACCCCGATCGCTTGCCCCGTGGGTGCAACTTGTTTTGCTAAGAGGCGCGTCATATCTCCCGAACCGCAGCAAAGATCAATCCAAGTCTCCCCCTGTTTTGGCTCACACCAGAGCAAAGCCATCTTTTTCCAAATGCGATGCTGACCCAAGCTCAGTAAGTCATTAAAGCGATCATAAACAGGGGCAATCCGATCAAAAATTTGTTGGATATTTTCTTCTGACGGACGAGACATATTGCTACCTAAGGTTTACATTCGCGTTATTCCCCACAATTAGTAGTGCGGCGCGAAGCGCCGCACTACTAATTGTGGGGCAAGATTATAGTCAATTACCAGCTACGACCATTTACCGATCGCCTTAAACCAGCGCCTACTAACTCCCTTTCTTGATGCTCAGCATTAAGATTCTTCTCATCTTGATACTGCTTTTCATCGCGCAATAGTACCTCACGCAAAGCCCTAACTGCTGAGCGTTGCGCTAACTTTGACACCACATTTCTACCAAAGGTGAGCGTCTCGCGCTTGGAGAGAATCCTTGTGGCAAGAGGGAAAATATCGAGGGGCGCGATCGCTTTGTCCTGTTGCAGCACTGTCCATAGTCGGGCGATGTAGCTCAGACTAGAAGGAATTTCAACTTGATCGGGATGTAATTGCGGATCAACGACAATATCGCCGATCATGTTGCGGAGTCCTTGGGGTAAGCGCTTGCTGGTTTCAACTTCTATACCTTTGACGATTTCATCGATAATGCGATCATGCATGAACTCACTGCGATCGGAAAGTAAGAAGTCAATCCCCTTGTCGAGCGTGCCACTCAGGTCATAATCAGGATTGGTTTGAGCATTGCTCAAGAGATTTTCTAAGCGATTCCAACGGAACTCACCATCTCTAAATAGAAGATCCTTGAGTGCCATCCGTAACTCTGGCGCGGAGTCATTGAGCAGTCGATTGGCAACATAGGGATAGGCGACAGCTAGCACTTTAAACTTAGGATCGACACTAAAAGCTATGCCCTCCAGAGTGACTAGCGATCGAATGATCAGCGCATAGTAAGCGGGAACTTGGAATGGATAATCGTACATGATCTGTGAAAGCTGATCGGTCATGTCTTTAAAATCCATTTGCGTTAAGCTCAAGCCTTCAGGTGGATTGAATACCCTCGACAAAGCAGGCACGATCGCATCAAAATCAATATCTTCTGTCAAAAATCCCAATCTTACATAGTCTTTAGAAAGGGAGGCAAAATCCTTATTGACCAAATGCACGATCGCCTCAATTAGCCCAAATCTCTGTTCTGCGGAAACGGAACTCATCATCCCAAAGTCAAGATAGGCAAGTCTGCCATCGCCCATGACTAAGAGATTACCTGGGTGCGGATCGGCGTGAAAATAACCATAGTCAAGGAGTTGACGCAGGGAGCATTGCACCCCAACTTCAATAATGTGGCGACTGTCAAATCCTGCTTGCTTTACCTTCTCGACATTGGTTAATTTAATTCCTTCAATCCATTCCATCGTCAATACCCGTCTAGCGGTGTAGTTCCAATAGATTTTGGGTACATAAATGCCATCTAATCCGCCATAGTATTCGGCGAACTTTTCCGCATTCTGTCCTTCAAAGGTATAGTCCATTTCCTCAAAAATGCGACTGGCAAATTCATCTAAAATAGCGGCGAGATTGGTGCGGATAAACTTAAAAGTGTTTTTGAGCCAAATGGCAATGCCGCGCAAGATATACATATCAAGGGCGATTCCTGCGGCGATGTCTGGACGCTGTACCTTGATGGCAACAGCTTCACCTGTTCTTAGTCTGCCTTTATAAACTTGACCTAAGGAAGCCGCCGCGATCGGATTTTCTGTAATTTCTGCATAAACTTCGGTCGGGTCTGCACCCAAAGCATCGCGGATAAATTGGAAGGCGATTTCATTGGGGAAGGGAGGAAGCTGATCTTGCAGTTCGGCAAGCTCATCCATAAATATGGGTGGCACGATGTCGGGACGGGTGGAGAGTGCTTGCCCAATTTTGATAAAGGCAGGGCCAAGGCGAGTTAGAAGTTGGCGGCACTCGATCGCCAACTTTTTTAAATTAGCCGCCGATGACTTGGCACTAAACCGCAGTCGTAAAACTAGCCAAATTAGAGGAACAAAAATCACTATGCAGCGCCACCACACCTTTAGGGTTTGGTTGCGGTAATAATTGGCGATCGCCTCAATGTCGTAACGATCTAACTCAAAGTCTTTTTTGGTAGCGGGCATAGGATTCTCTTAGACTTGGCGTACAGATAGCTTTTCAGACGGTTGGTAAGAGTTAATCGCGTGACTTAGGCAGGCAATTAATTCTTGCTTCACAAGGTTCAAAAATACTACACATTATTTTAGCTTTAACTTTAACAGATGCGAAGGGGAAGTCTCGTACTCTATTCGTTTACAAGGATGAGTGACGCTGTGGGAAAGCGCAGCCCGCAAACAAATTGAGCGATCCTCGAATCAATAGAATTTGTCTGTACTATGATTAACTTATCAGTATTAGATAATCTTGATAAATGTATAAAGCGTACAAGTACAGAATTTATCCCACAAGTGAGCAAGAAACCTTGCTTGCAAAGTCTTTTGGCTGTGCGAGATGGTTCGGGAACTATGCCCTAAACCTATGTCAAGAAACTTACAAAGCTACTGGTAAAGAGTTGACTAGAGGGTATATACAGGGCTTGCTTCCTGCACTCAAAAAAGAACACGAATGGCTAAAAGAGCCATATTCTCAATGTCTGCAAGTAGTCGCTTTAAACTTGTCCACTGCCTATAAAAACTTCTTTGATAAACGGACAATGTTGCCAAAATTCAAATCAAAGCATGGTAGGCAGTCGATCAGCTATCCTCAAAATGTCAAGTTCGATGGTGACAAGATTAATCTTCCCAAGATCGGATTAGTCCATTGTCAGAGGCATCGTGACTTTGAGGGTGATATCAAAACTGTCACTGTGTCTCGCAACCCTGACGGCAAGTATTTTGTCTCTGTCTTAATTGATGATGGCAAAGCTAATCCTGAATTAGTGTCAGCGGATAAAGCTATTGGTATCGATGTGGGATTAGCCCACTTTGCGATTACCAGTGACGGCTCCAAGTTTGATAATCCTAGATTTTTTATCAAACATCAGCGCAACTTAAAGCGCAAACAGCAAAGGCTATCCAAGAAAAAGAAGGGTAGCCAAAACCGTAAAAAGGCAAGATTGGCAGTGGCAAAAGTCCACTCCAAAATTGCCAGATGTCGCGAAGATTTTCTGCACAAACTGTCCCGCAAGATAGTAAACGAAAACCAAGTTATTGCCGTAGAAAATCTCAACATCAAGGGTATGGTCAAAAACCATAATCTAGCCAAAGCGATTAGCGATGTTGGCTGGGGTATGTTCTGCACAATGCTCAAGTACAAGGCTGAAAGTGAAGGAAAACAATATATCGAGATAGATCGATGGTTTCCCAGCTCTAAGACTTGCCATGTTTGCTTAAATCAAGTTGATAACCTCAGCCTTGATGTTAGGGCATGGACTTGTAAGCATTGTGGTACTCACCATGATCGTGATGTAAATGCAGCGATCAATATTAGAAATGAAGCCTTGCGGATTATCTCGTTAGGAACTAGCGAGTCTGCCTGTGGAGGGGATGTAAGTCGCTCTGGCAAAACTTCGGTTTTGTTGGACGCTATCCCCGTTGAATCAGGAAGCCAGCGCTGTACCGCTTAGGCGGTTCAGCGTCTGGTAGTTCACCAATTTGTTACAGGATTCGAGATAAAAATTAGTCTAGAGAGTTATATTTCTAATTCAATGGATTGTATGCACACAGCAGATCACTAATGAGATTTTGCTCAGAGCTTTCTAATACCTCCCAATCCTGACGCTGCTCTAGTTTAGTTAAACTCTCATACATTATTTCCACGTCTGATCGAGTCCGTGCATTTTCTGTAATTTCTTTGAGATAATCGTAGACTTGTTGCTGCGTGTATTCTCTGGTTAATGTTTCCGCGATCGCTCTGCGGGTTGTGCCTAGGGTTTGGTTATTAAATAGATATTTATTGCTGCTATAGGTGACGACTTGAAGTGCGATCGCTATTAATAATATCTGCCAAGCTTCATGAAATTCTTGAGTTGGCAAAATATCATCTAAATTGCGATTGTTACTGTCGATGCGATCGCCCACCTTGTCATAAGTAGTTAGACACAATTAATTACACAATTTTATGATAAAAAGAAATATGAATTAGAGGTCTTAAGGAAATGAAATTAGC
This sequence comes from Oscillatoriales cyanobacterium CG2_30_44_21, assembly GCA_001873375.1. Taxonomy (GTDB): domain Bacteria; phylum Cyanobacteriota; class Cyanobacteriia; order Pseudanabaenales; family Pseudanabaenaceae; genus Pseudanabaena. The sequence goes on along the minus strand of MNZA01000117.1, from coordinate 161 downwards.
CCGAAAGATACACGAAGAAAGGAAAAGGATGTTGAGGAGAATTTATCGTCAAAGTTGTCATCATCAAGTGCGGCAGAGAGCGCACTGTCTACTCTTATATCAAGAAGGTTATAGCGTTACGCATCTAGAGGATATATTCCAAGTCAGTCATAAAACAATTT
>MNZA01000262.1 GCA_001873375.1 Oscillatoriales cyanobacterium CG2_30_44_21 | reverse complement strand
TCAGCCTTTTTGGGTTCGGCTTTGAGCGCAAAGCGCTGTAAATCCCAAAGAAATTTTTGTGCATCGCAGCATAGCTGCGCTTTCACACAAAGAAAAAGAAAGCGTTGCATTGCAACGCTTTCTTTTTCTTTGCTTAATTTGATTAACTAAAGAAGACCAGTATTTGCGCCTTGTCGTCCAGTCGCCAATTCAACCTTGATAATGCGACCGCCCATTTTCATGATGCGTTGCTGCTCAGCAAACCAATTATCGTAAGGAACCAATTTGGTGAAATAGGTATTTTGCAACTCTCTTTGTGTACGGATGCGAGTTTGGCTAGGTACACAAGCAGTGATTTTAAAAGTCCGCATAGCGGCGATCTCCTTCAGAGCCAGTTATTTGAAAATAGAATTATAAAAATATCGGTGACAAAACAGGAACCTATAAGTCCCTATCTTGTCACCGCAATCGAGCAATTAGCTCAAGCCAGAGCTGATGTAGTCGAGGTAAATACCCATTTCTTTGCCAGCGTCAGAGCCAACAATGCTAGCAGCAACTTCTTTGATCGCTTGAATAGCTTGAATGGTGGAAACTACAGGTACTCCAAGGGAGTTGTAGGTTTCTTTTAAACCATTGAGGACGCGCTCGTCAAGAATCGAAGCGTCGCCAGCCAACATCGCATAGGTGGCGTAGCGTAGGTAGTAGTCGAGGTCACGAATACAAGCAGCGTAACGACGAGTGGTGTACATATTGCCGCCGGGACGGGTGACATCTGAGTACAACAAAGACTTAGCAACAGCTTCCTTAACGATGGTTGCCGAGTTAGCAGCGATCGCGGCGGAAGCACGAACGCGAAGTTCGCCAGTTGCGAAGTAGCTCTTTAGCTTTTCGAGGGAAGCGGAGTCAAGGTACTTGCCTTGAACGTCAGAAGAATTGATGACGGAGGTAATTGCGTCTTGCATTTTTGTATATTTTTTAGGTTTGCAATTAGTTCTTTTGAATTATGGATTCAGAAATCTGAATAGCTTAAATTCTGTTTTTAAACACAATCGAGTCTAGCAATTTAATTTGGCACAGTCAGCGCAAATTAAATTACTGCATTGCACCGATAACGAAATCGAAGTAGTAGCCAGCTTCGGTTGCATCTTCACCAGATAGCAAACTAGCAGCGGCATTCTTCAAACCACGTACACCTTCAGCCATAGCAGGAATTGGAGTACCTAGAGAGTTGTACATTTCCTTAACGCCAACTAAACCGATTTCTTCGATAGGAGTAACGTCGCCAGATACAACTCCGTAAGTGATCAGGCGGAGGTAGTAGTCGAGGTCACGGAGGCAAGTTGCGGTCATTTGTTCGCCGTATGCATTTCCGCCAGGAGAAACAACATCAGGACGCTTTTGGAAAAGTTGATCGCCAGCTTGCTTAACGATGCGTTCGCGGGATTCGGTCAAGGTTTGGGCAATGCGAAGACGACGCTCTCCAGAGCTTACAAAGCCCTTGATGCGATCTAGTTCACCAGGGCTGAGGTAACGTGCTTCAGCATCTGCATTCACGATAGACTTCGTGACTACGCTCATTTAATTTGTCTCCAATCAAAAATGTGAATAAAAACGGTTGATGTGATGCCTAGCCAGATCAAACCCAGTTAGTTTCCGATTATGTTTTTGCAAACAGAGTCGAGAAATTAAATTTATGGATGAGGTTAGGTAGGCTTTCTTGTCAAAACAATGATTACTAAAATATTTTGATGCATTGCGTTGTCTACAAGCTTTTCTTCATCACACTTCTTAACAATTTACATATTACCACTAGAGTTGAAAAGTGGGATCAAAAATGGCTTTGACTAGGCTGAAAGTATTGCTGTCTATAGAATCGTTATGCCCCAATGATCATTAAGCCTGCGGGCATGAATTTTTTATATGCGTTCTAAAACAAAGAAATGGCTACGCCATTTCTTTGTTTGGTTGTGCTAAACAAACAGGTTAAGAATTACGGAAGCGATGCGGTTGAGGTATGGGGCAGGGTCAAGGGCAACCCAGCCATCGCCCGTGGTAACCATCATCTCAAAATGTAAATGGGGTCCTGTCGATCGCCCTGTCGAGCCAACGAGTCCAATTTGTTGACCCTTGGCTACTTTCTGCCCTTGATAAACGAATATCGCCTCAAGGTGGGCATAGCGAGTACCTGTTGAACCGTGATCAAGCTCAATCAGGTTGCCGTAGCCTCCGCCCCAACCTGCAAATTCGACAACTCCTGTTTTGGCGGCAAGTACGGGTGTGCCGAAGGATGCGCCTAGATCAATGCCGCTATGAAACGACCAGATGGCGGTGACGGGGTTCATGCGCCAACCATAGTTGGAGGTGACGGGGACTGTGTAGGGCAGGGGATAGCCCCCTGCTTGCATGATTACGGTTGAGTCGCCTGAGCCTCTGGCGATCGCGGACGGATTGAAGGGTACAGGATCGGGTTTCCAGATTGCCCCTGGCACGAACACAACTTGGGGGCGGCGCTGACAGCCATTGCGTTCAAATAAAACATCGGCGCGGACATTGTATTTTTTGGCGATTGTGGTGTAATTTTCGTCATTTTTGAAGCGATAGACCAGTCCGTCCATTGGCGCGATCGCCAGAGTCTGGCCTACTTTAACTTGACCATTGCGGACTTCGGGGTTCAGCCCCATTAAAGTTGCGGTTTTTAGATTGTATTGTTTGGCGATGCTTTCAAGGGTTTCGTCTTGCTTAACTTTGTGTTGCGCTAGAGCATCAAGGGTTGGCTTGCCACAGAGTTCTTCGGCTTCTGTGGTTGTGGATTGATTAACGGGAGTTGCTGGGGCTGCGTTAGTTGCACTTGTGGAAGCTGGACTAAAGCTAGCGATCGCGATCGCCGTTACCGCCGCTATTAAAGAAGTTTTCCAAAATGGCTTCATGGATTGTTGCTTAGGATTTTTGGAGTTTTGAGTATTGCCGAAATATTTTTGAAAGAGCCGCTTCGCGGCTCTTTCAAAAATATTTCGAGATTGGGCAAAGGTAACAAATTATAAAGAATTGATAAGTACGATACATATTACCTTGCCAGACACATTGTTGCAGTGATTAGACTTTGACTAGAAGTACCAATGCGGTGAAATTAAGTGGCATGGTGAAGTCCTAAATGCTCTAATTTAACTAAATCACTCCTTAAAGCTGTTCTCAAACCTCATGACGCAATCAACAGAATTATCTTCTAATAGCTCTACTCGCCAAGATCAGCTTTCTAGCTTTTTAGATATCGCCACAGAAGCAGCTTGTGCAGGTGGTGCTGTGTTGAAATTTTATTGGGGCAATCTGCAAGAAGTGGAAGAAAAACGCCCAGGAGATTTGGTGACGATCGCCGATAAAGAATCGGAGGCGGCAGTTTTAGCGATTTTGCAAAGACACTTTCCCGATCATGGAATCTTGGCAGAGGAATCGGGCGTATTGGGCAACTCAGAAAGTCGATATTTATGGGCGATCGATCCCCTTGATGGCACAACCAATTTTGCCCATCAATATCCCTTTTCTTCGGTATCGATCGCCTTACTAATCGATGGCATACCTGCGGTTGGCGCAGTTTACGATCCCTTTCGCGATGAAATCTTTCGAGCGGCAACAGGCTTAGGAGCAACACGCAACCGTCAACCAATCCATGTTTCCAAAACCTTAGAACTAAGTCGCAGCTTACTAGTAACGGGCTTTGCCTACGATCGCACTCTTGTTGAAGATAATAATTACGCCGAATTTTGCCATTTCACTCATCTTACCCAAGGCGTTCGCCGTGGCGGGTCAGCAGCGATGGACTTAGCCTATGTCGCTTGTGGCAGACTAGATGGCTATTGGGAGCGAGGCTTGTCGCTGTGGGACTTGGCGGCGGGTGTGGTGATTGTGCGGGAGGCTGGCGGTGTGGTGACTGCCTACAACGGCAGCGACCATATCCCCAAATCGGGCAGATTATTAGCTACCAATGGTCATTTGCATCAGCAGATGATTGATGAGTTAGCTTTAGTTCAGCCTTTGCCTTTTAAGTTTCCCTTTGGGCGATAGCTTTAGAGCTTTGCGCTTTCGTCAAACCCAGAAAATTTTAAAAGGCTTGCGATGCAAGCCTTTTAAAATTTTCTGCGATAATTGTTTTGTGTAATCTCTATGATATTTGAGAGGTGAGGCTATGACTTTTGAAGAGATGCAAGCTGTAATAGCGGGAATGCTGGAAGTTCAACGCAATTTGCAAGAAAGTCAGCTAAGAGATCGTCAAGATATTTTGCTTTTAATTGAGCAAACTAAGCAGTTGTCGTCAGTCCAAAGAAGCATCCAAGAAGATCAAATTCGCGATCGCCAAGACATAGAGTTACTGATAGAAAGAGGTAAACAACAGGAAAAAATAGTTGATCGCCTGATTGGTTACAGCCTTGCCTATGAGTCGGACAAATTAGACCTAGAGCAAAGAATGACTGAGTTAGAACGCAAAAGGGCTGAGCGTGATCGATGAGTACGTTTGGTCGATTCTTTTGGTAATTTGGGCGTTACCCGCCTGAGTATAGAAATAAAAAACTGGGCGTGCGCTCAGTTTTTTATTTCTATACTCATTAGTCAAAACATAGAAACAAACTCAACTAATTTTAGATTGCTTAATGACTCCATGATTTTACGAGGTATAATGTAGAAAATAAATTATTGCCTACCAATATTTTTTAGGTAAAGAGTAATGGACACAGTTTTCAACGAAAAAAAAACGATCTGAAGTTGTTCAAGTTTATTAACGTCTTACTGCTTTCTTTAATTTCTGGGGCAGTTACTTTCGGTCAAAATTTAGCTATTTATGCCGAACCATTCCAAAATGACAGATACCAAAACAGGTATCGAGATTTAGAGAATAGCTATGCCTGTTTCATGGTTCTATCCGATGGAACTTTTGTCTCCCTAAATCCTCTGTGCAATGTTCCAGAACCTAGACCAGTCCAAGTAACTACAAATTCTGAACCTCCCGTTTATTCCACTTTTTCTACTGGAGGGTTTAGAGCCTATTATTTTAATGACAGCAACGGCAAGCCCGTCACATCTTATCAAAATAATTATCGCTACAGCCTATTGAGGGATTAAGGGGTACAATAACAGCACTTCGTAAACCAGTTTTTAAAGAAGGATTTATCTAAGAGCAGCAAAAAGATTCGCAATACTTGTTGAATCGCAAATAAGGTCTGAGGTTTAAACTGCCTGATAAAAGCTTTGAGGACTGACCAAAGCATTTCAATAGGATTAAAATCAGGAGAATATCTGGGTAAGTA
>MNZA01000224.1 GCA_001873375.1 Oscillatoriales cyanobacterium CG2_30_44_21 | reverse complement strand
TAAGTGGGCGGGCTTAATAAAAACCAGAACCCAAAAAGTCTGATTCGCCCGCGAAGCGGGCGAATCAGACTTTTTGGGTTTTATATTTAGTTGCGCCTAGCTACTTAGTAAGGATTAATTTGGCACTGGTAATGTGGGATTTTCACCAAGTAAAGGATTGACGGCTGGCTGGGCTAAAAATAAGCGCTCCACATTTTCATACAGTCTTTGCGCCACAATGTCGTTGGCGGCTTCCGTGAGATGGATCGGATCGATGAAGGCTTGTTGCGGGCGGTCTTGAAATAGGTTGTAAAAATTAACAAACTTAGGACCAGTTAACTTGGGCGTTAATACCTGTTCGGCAGCCTTGTAAGCATTGACAACGCGATCGCTATATTCTTTGCCCAAAGCATTTAAGATTTCTTGTTCTTCTTTGGTTAAAACCCCTTGCTTCCCCGTAATCTCTGGTTGCAGCGCCACGATCGCGGGGATATTGGCGGCTAGCTTGGTCATTTGGGTCACATTATTGGCGTAGCGACCGATCCGAGCTTGCAATTCTTGCGGATCTTTAGATAGCTGCTCCGCATTAAAAACTTGATAGTCAGAGCTGAAGGTGTTGATGCTGGCGGGGACTATCCATTTTTGCCAAGCTTTGACGAGATACAGCGAGTTAAGCCAATTATTAAATTGTTGGGTTTGATGCTGACGATACTGGGCGATCGGATCGCTCAACATTTGTTCGACATTACCAATTTCCTTTGCAGTTTGATTACTAGGCGATCGCAGATCTTCGTAGCCATCAAAAATAATTAGGGCATTGGGGCTGTAAGCCATGACTCGATGGGCTAGCAGCGATAACTCATTGCCAGAGCTATAGCCAGGAACCGCGGCGGCAACTACCCGATAGCTACCTTCCCGAATCCTTGGCGGCAAAGCTTGCATTGCTTGGATTTGATCGGCAAAGTAGGGCGTTTCTTTGGGCTTAAACTTTTCGGGGTTGCTATTTTGCAAACGCACGCGATCGTTAAGTAGCTTCTCGATCTTGAAGGCAAGGGCTTTTTGATTTTTGTCTGCCATGTTTGTAAAGGCAGTGGAGTTCCCGATTAGAAATATGCGAATTTCCGCCGCAGGTTTTTCTATGGGAACTGATGCGTCTTGGCGAAATCCCTGCTCATTGATTTGCCAATACTCGCTCTTTTGATTGGGAATTAACTCATAGCCCAATAGGGGGCTGCGCCGCACCTGTAACTTGCCTGCATCGGGTAATCCAGGATAGTTGTTTCCCTTGGCATCTTGCAATCTAAAGGCATAGGACTGGGCGATCGCGACCGTTTTGTTGGGAACCAGTTGATCAACGCCGCCAGTGGCTAGGACGGCTCCACGCGCAAGCATCTCTGCTAAAAAGATGATTAGTGGCAAGCCAATCAAAATTAGCAGCAAAGCATTGCGAAACCAAGATTTGCGCTTGGGTTGCCAAGATGAGGATGTATATCGGGGTCTACGCATGACGAGATGGCTGATGTGCGGTTTTCTAGCTTACCAGAGAAGATATTTTACAGCGCTTTGCGCTCAAGCCCAAACGCAAGAAAGATTTTGAAAACGTTGCAAAGCAGCGTTTTCAAAATCTTTCTTGCGTTTGCTTCGCACCCTTATCTATTTGAGTTGAATTAATTCAATCTTGTAACCATCAGGGTCTTCGACAAAGGCAATCTCTGTCGTGCCATGTTTCATCGGACCTGGTTCGCGAGTAATTTTACCGCCTTTTTCACGAATCGCTTCACAAGCGCTGTAAATGTTTTCCATGCCGAGGGCAATGTGACCATAGCCAGAGCCAATATCGTACTCAGTGGTATCCCAGTTATGGGTTAGCTCAATTACAGCATTGGATGACTCATCGCCATAGCCCACAAACGCGAGGGTAAATCGCCCAGTTTCATAGTCTTTGCGGCGCAATATTTGCATACCCAACACATTGCTATAAAAATCTAGCGATCGCTCTAAGTCGCCCACACGGAGCATTGTATGTAATACACGCATTTTTTGAATCTCTTAATTTTCTTAATCGTTAAAGATTATTAAAGATGCGCGGCGAAGCCGCGCATCTTTAATAATCATAGTCTTCATCATCTAAGCTTTTTGGCTCGACTAGCCAGTCAGAATTTTGACCGCCAATAATGACCTCCTCGATCGCCACATATTCTTTTTCAAACTGGCGCAGGGCATTTACTAGGGTGTCGATCGCGATCGCATCGGTTGTGCCGAGGTCAACCCAGCACCGCGCCCATTCGTTTTCGTATTCTAGGTCAGTCATATTGTGCATGACCGACATCATTTCGTCATCGGCGGCTTGGTTGTCGTAGTCAAAGTAGCTGACATCAACGCCAGATTCGAGGACTTGCAGATTGCAAGCATTAAATCCGCCCAGTTTGCCCAGTAAGAACCAAGAATTAAATACTTCATCTAATAATTGTTTTTCCTGCTGCGAGGGAATCTCATTGAACTTGATCCAGATCCACAGATCAAACCAGTCACATTCCCGAAATCTAACTTCCATGATTAATTTGTAACGATAAATTACAATACAATGCTAAGGCTATATGCAAATTAATCTGAACTTGTCAGAAAACCTGTGTTAAATTGCTTGCGAGTAAGTAGCTTAGGTGGTTCCGCCCGCGTAGCGGGCGGAACCACCTAAGCTACTTACTCGCAAGCATCGATAGAGATAGCTGAAGCAAATGTTCAGTCGTGAGGAGTATTCCCTACCTGTGGCAACAAACCCCAACAATTTCGGTAAGTCTGATCTGTCTCCTAAGACTCCAAACTCCAAACCTGCTTTGTTTAGCCACAAGTGGACATTTTTTGTAGTTTTATTTGTGGCACTGTTGTCGGGGGGGCTAGGTGCAGGACTGGCTTTTGTGTTGAGCAGCAGACCATTTCAACAACGTCAACTATCTGCCGATGAAGCCGCCGTATTTGACAAGTCGGGGCAGTTAACCTCGGCGATCGCGGGTGTGCCGACCTTAACCCGTCCCGTCAATATTTTGCTATTGGGAACGATCGTCCTCACGGCGGACTTACCCAATGCCCAAATACAGCCTAGGGGCAAATACATCGCTCAAGTTGAAAATAACTTTGATGGTTTGAGCGATGCCATGCTCCTGATTCGCTTCGATCCTAGCTCTCAAAAAGTATCGGTGCTGTCGATTCCCCGTGATAGTCGCGTGGATATTCAAGGTGTGGGCAAGACCAAAATTAATTTTGCTAATTACGCGGGCGGCGTGTCGCTATCAGCCCAAACCGTGAGTCAAGTTTTAGGAAATATTCCCATTGATCGCTATATTCGCTTTAATGTTAGCGGTTTTGGCAAGATTATTGATGCTTTGGGTGGGGTGGATGTGTATGTGCCGAAGAAAATGAAGTATCAAGACGATAGCCAACGTTTATACATCAATCTCAACGCAGGTCAGCAAAAACTGGACGGCAATAAGTCGATTCAGTATATGCGCTTTCGCCATGATGATTTGGGCGATATTGGGCGCGTCCAACGTCAGCAAGCTTTCTTCCGTGCTTTTATCGACCAACAGCTTAAACCCGAATCCATTGGCAAATTTCCTGAAGTTTTGAACATCGTCAAAGATAATATCGATACTAATCTCTCCGTTGAAGAGGTGCTTGCCTTGGCGGGATATACCTCCAAGCTAGATCGCAAGAACATTCAAATGCACATGGCTCCAGGGCGATTTAGTAATGCTGGTGAATTTGATAGCCTCAGCTATTGGATATTAGATAGTCGGAGGCTGGATAAGGTGATGAACCAGAGCTTTGGGGTGATCAAATCTGCTGAGGCAAATGGAAGCGATAACTCGCCGCGAAATTTGCGGGTCGCCATCCAAGACAGCTTGCCCCAGCCTGAAGGCTCCAAAAAAGCGACCATGGTTTTATCTAAGTCTGGATATGATCAGGTATTTCCCGCAGTGGAGCGTTGGTCAAAGCCCCTCGCCAAAACCCAGATTATTGCTCAAAATGGCGATCGCGCCAGTGCCGAAAAGCTGCGCGATTCATTAGGACTTGGAGAAGTAATAGTCGAATCAACAGGAGAATTAGAGTCGGATATTACGGTGCGGATTGGCAAAGACTGGTTTGAAGCTAATAACATTGCGATTAAGCCGATTAAATCGGCTAAGCCAAAGCAGCGTTAAGAAAGTAATGGCGGCGCGATGCGCTGCCATTAATCACCCAAGAATTAGCGATGCGCCGCAACGCTAATTCTTGGGTTTTAATCTCTATTTTTCGACTGAGCAGGGAGTATTTAAGCAACCTGTTGAAATAGCTCGGAGATGGGACGTTCGGCGCGATCGCTTTGAACGACAATTTCCACTAATTTATTTTTCGCAGATTCCTCAAATAGCGCATCGACGATAACTTGCGCCACCTTAGTACGGGGAATACTGCCCTCAAACAAAGTATCAGCACTCGATAGAACCAAACCGCCCTCTTTTTCGCGATTAAGCAAGCCCCCTGGACGGATGATCGTATAGGTCAAGCCACTGTCTTGCAAATATCGCTCGGCTTGCTTTTTCCAGAAAAGTACTAGCCAAAATAGATTGAGGGGATGTAAAAACTTGGATACACAAAGCGAAGAGACGATCGCAAAATGTTGGATATTTTTGGATTTGGCGGCTTTGACTAAATTTTTTGTGCCGATGTAATCGACTAAGTATGGTTCAAATGCATTGAGGCTAGGCTTTGCACCCGTGGCACAGATCAACACATCACAATCAGCGATCGCCTGATCTAACGCACTGGCATTCAAGACGTTGCCCACGACCATTTCCACTTCAGGCGGCAAAATTTGCTTGGCGAGTTCTAAGTTTCTCACCAACGCCCTGACAGGGATATGGCGCTTAACCAGTTCGGTGACAATATGCCGCCCTGTCTGCCCTGTGGCTCCTGCTACGAATGCTTTCATTATCTAGTTTTGCTTGATTGTTAAACCCAGTATAATCGTCACAAATTATTACTGACAGTGCATAGCGCTGTAAAATAGGCAAGAGCTTCGCAATTTAATAAAAAATCAATTTTTGATGGCGCGGCATAGCCGCGCCATCAAAAATTGGTTCCTGACCTCATGGTAAGTTCATTAAGAAAAGTTAAGAAATGCACCTCACCCATCGCCCTCGCCGCCTTCGCCGCAATCCTTCTGTCCGCAGCTTAGTTAGAGAGAACTATCTATCTGTAGATGATTTTATCTATCCCATGTTTGTGATGGAAGGAGAGAATAATCGCGTTGAAATTCCTTCGATGCCAGAAGCTTATCGCTTTACCCTCGATCTTTTGGTTAAGGAAGTAGAAGAAATCTATGGATTGGGAATTAAAGCGATCGCTCTTTTCCCTGCGGTTCCTGAAGAGAAGAAAGACTTAACGGGTAGCGAAAGTTTTAACCCCGAAGGCTTGGCACAACGAGCCGTGAGAGCAATTAAAGCCGCCGTTCCCGAGGTGATTATTTTCACCGATGTTGCCCTTGACCCTTTCACAACTCATGGGCATGACGGCATCATTGATGACAATGGCGTAATTCTCAATGACGAAACTGTAGAAGTCTTAGTGAAGATGTCCGTTTCCCAAGCTGCCGCAGGGACTGACTTCGTTTCACCATCGGACATGATGGATGGACGCATCGGCGCGATTCGTCAGGGCTTAGATGATGCTGGTTTTGAGAATGTGGGCATCCTCGCCTACTCAGCCAAATATGCCTCGGCTTACTATGGTCCGTTCCGCGATGCGCTAGGTTCTGCTCCCAAATCTGGCGATAAAAAAACTTATCAAATGGACCCTGCTAATTCTCGCGAAGCGATTAAGGAAGTTTACCTAGATATCGCTGAAGGTGCGGATATTGTCATGGTTAAGCCCGCTTTGGCTTATCTCGATATCATTGCTAAGGTCAAAGAGGCGACTAATGTGCCTGTCGCCGCCTACAACGTCAGTGGTGAATATGCGATGGTTAAGGCTGCCGCGCAGTTAGGCTGGATCGATGAGAAAAAAATTATGTTTGAAACTCTGCTTAGTATGAAGCGGGCTGGAGCCGATATTATTTTGTCTTATCATGCCAAGGCTGTCGCGCAATTACTAGCAGCGGGCTATCGTCCTTAACACCAAATGAAGAAATGGCTATGCCATTTCTAAAAACTAAACTCACTTCGTGAGTGGCGGCGCTTCGCGCCGCCACTCACACCTACCCAAAGCTAGTTGTACCCATCAAATCATGAATGCAAAAGAACTTCTCGAAAGTTATGCTTTAGGCGATCGCGACTTTAGTAAGCGATCGCTGGCAGGATTGATTTTGACTGGGGCAAACTTGGCGGGCGCAAATTTTATTGAATCCGATCTTGAAGAGATCACCCTTGATATTGCCAATTTGGAAGATGCGGAATTAAATCTGGCGAATCTGATCAGAGCGAATTTGAGTGGCTCGATTTTGATTCAGGCAAATCTTAATGGCACGATTCTTGAACAGGCTTCATTAATTGGCGCTAACCTTTCCGAAGCTTTTTTAATCGAAGCCGATCTTAGTGACGCGATTTTAGTAGAAGCAGATTTTAGCAATGCCTTTTTGACCAGTGCCAATTTAACGCGATCGCGCCTATGTCGCGCTAACCTTGCCAATGCCTTTTTGACAGGTGCTTGTCTGAATGGCGCAGATTTGCGGGGCGCGAATCTGGTCGAAGCCGATCTGACAAGGGCAAATTTAACGGGCGCAAATCTAGCTGGGGCTGACCTTAGCCGCGCTAACCTCACCGATGCCAAGCTAAATTGGGCAAACCTTGCCAATGCCAAGCTAATCGGCGCAGATTTGACAGGAACCTATCTTTCTACACTGAAAAGTATCGCAGGCACTGACTTTACGGATGCACGGAACGCACCTAACTCGGTAGAGCTTGTTAGTATGGATGAGCTAGATTCAAACTCTGCGATGACGGGGACAACGACTCCACCATCGCTAGAATAATATTGAAAGCTTTGCTCTGCAACGCTTTCAATATTATTCTGAGTTCGGATTTGAGTGCAAAGTGCTGTAGTCAAATGTTTGTGAATTGATGTGAGCAGTAATTTTTGACATCGCAGCGAAGCCGCGATGTCAAAAATTAGCCATTATTTTGTCGTAATTAGTATTAACTCCAAAGCTTATGCGCTGCTGGTTTCGTTATCTTCATCAAGTAGTCAACCTTGGACTGGTGCTGGCGATCGCAGGGATGCTGAATTTCCCTGCCATTGACCAAGCCCAAGCTCAAGCCAAAAAAGATGCTACGGAATGGATCAAGCAAGGGCGACAGCTCTGGCAAAAGAAAGATATTTCAGGGGCGATCGCTGCCTATCAGGAAGCCTCAAACTTAGAGCCAAAAAATTCGCGTATTTTGACCAGTTTGGGCTTTTTGTTAACGCAACAGAACAATTATTCAAGCGCGATCGCCACTTTAGAAAAAGCCACTAAGCTAGATGCCAACAACGCCAAAGCTTTTAACGCTCTGGGATTTGTCTATGTGCGGATCAAGGACTACAATAGCGCTCTCACCGCTTATCGCCGCGCGATCGCCGTTGATCGCCAAAGTGTCGAAGCTTATAACAGCGTTGGCTTTTTGTTGACTGAGCAGAAAAATTATCGGGAAGCCGTCACAATATATCGTCAGGCGATCGCGATCGCACCCAAGGATGCCGCAGTACATCTCAATTTGGGCTATGTCCTGAAATTGGCTGGGGACAGTCAAGCTGCCTTTGAAGCCTACAGCCAAGCTGCTCGTCTTGCTCCCTTTAATGCCGATGTGCTAGTTGCCGTTGGCAACTTATTTGCAGAACGCAATCAAACCGAAGAGGCGATCGCCAAATATAAACGCGCCCTTCAAGTTAATCCGCGCCACCCAAAAGCAAATCTTGCGGTTGCCAGAATCTTTGAAAGCCAAGGCAACTACGCAGAGGCGATCGCCTCTCTGCGCCGTGCGGCTGGTTCGCGTAATGTGCCGAGCGCTCAAGCCATTGAACTACAAAACTCGATTGCCAACCTCTACACGCGACAAGGTGTGATATCTGGGGCGATCGTTGCCTATCGACAGATTTTAGATATTGATCCTGAGAATGCGGATACTTATTTGGCTTTGGGTCAAGTATTAGCTTCTCAGCAGAGGTTTAGGGAAGCTCGCGAGATGTTAGAAAATGCGGAAAGATTTTTTAATCGCAGTGGCAACGCAGAAGGTATCTCGAAAGCTCGTAAGGCTCTATCAGAACTGAAATAGAATGCTCACTATTTGGGTTCTGCAATTTACAGCGCAAAGCTCTGTAAATTGCAGAACCTAATATGGGTTTTTAAATAACAAAATGGCTACGCCATTTCATTATTTGTTAAGCGGCGATTGATTGGATACTTTGATATTCAGACTCTTTAATTTGGCTAATCTCCCAGTTATTTTGGAGATTTAGCCAGAATTGGGGACTTGCGCCCAATGCGCGAGATAGCTTCATGGCTAGTAGTGCATTAATATCTTTCTTTCCCTCACAAATATCATGAATGATGCTTGGTGATATTTCTATGTGGTTAGCCAAGGCTTCAGAGGAAATATTAATTTCTTCTAGTTCATCCTGTAAAACTTTCCCAGGATGAATAGGTGTTAGGTGTAATTCCTGCATGATTGGTTATGGTGATAGCCCAATGGTCTAATCAATAATTTATGGCTATCAATCATGATAGTCAATGATTTCTACATCATAGGCATTGTCTTCTAGCCATTGAAAGCAGATGCGATATTGATCGTTGAGACGAATGCTGTATTGTCCTTCTCTATCTCCTCTCAAGGTTTCTAGGCGGTTTCCACGGAGTTCGCGCAAGTCGGCGAGTGAGGTTGCCGCAGAGATTCTAGCAAGCTTGATTTGAGCTTTTTGATGTAAGGTTTTTGGCAAAAGTTTCAGGCTGTTTTTAGTTGCACGACCATAGTTTATGTCTTCGGTTGCCTTATTCCGAAAGTTATAAATTGCCACTTACGCTAACACCGTTAATTTTTTAAATCGCTAGCTCAGGAAAAACAAGTGGCTCATTGAGAGTCTGACTCATGTTGCTAGTAATCGCCTGTAGATAGACCCGTAACTGTTGAAACTTAACCACATTCGGTTGATAAGTGCCGTCGGTTTCCAGTTCAAATAGCTTGCCCGCGTAAAGATCGTTACTGAGGGTGGGATCTTCCAATACCATTGCCTGTTCTGGCTCTAGCCAAGGAAATAGCCCCGCAGGTAAATCTCCCTGCAAGATAGTCAAAATGCGATCGCGACAAACTTTGATATTGATTCCCTGCATTTGTAATTGCTTGAGCAGTTGGGTGGGATTTACGGGCTTAGTGGGGTTAAGTCGGCAGATTTCTTGCAGCAAGAAATAATCGGAATATTGCTGACGGGCGACATTGTGCAACGCAGGATAGAGAGGAGCTACCGCTAGTCCACTGGCTACGGAAGAACCGACTAAAGTATTAACCACCACATTGGGCAGCTTTTGCGAAATCCAGCGCGACAGCAAAGGAATATGCGCTGTATGTCCCACCAGATACACCTGACGCACATCATCACCGATGATGCCGACATTACTGAGAATCATATTTAGCTCACGATTAATCTTTTGGATAAATGGCTGCAAGATTAGGTTCTCTAGTTCACGGCGCAACACCACAAGGGGTTGCCCTAAGATTTCCTCGTTCCAACTATCCAGATTTATATCTTTACTGAAGGCAATTTTGACTTGATCCGCCAGTTCCAGCATTTGCTGACCAACTTCAGAACTTAGTAAATACTGATTTAATAAGATCCGCTTCGCGATCGCGGGATCACCCACTTCAGGAAATTGCATATTCTCAAAGTTACACAAATGGCGATTGGGATTAGTAATTAACTGCCAGTGGGGATGGAACAAGGTGGCGATGATATCTTGGCTAATACTCAGCCCCGCATAGTCAAAACTGAGCAGATGGATCTTGTTGCGATCAAGGTTTTGTAACTCTGTCCCAACTTCCTTGGTCATGCAAAGACTGGTGGAAACTGCACCGACATCAATCAATAGCGTAATTTCTGAAGTGATCTGCTGATTGTGAATTAAAGATAAGGCAGGGGCGATCGCCTGTTCAACTGCCATCACCTGCTCCGATTGATTTACCAAGCCCGCTTTTAAAATCGCCTCGCGGACATTAAGAATATAGGTGTCCGACCAGTTGCAGGGATACCCAAAGACCACACCACTAAGCTTGAGCAAGATCAAGCCCAGATCGGGCAGTTGGGGATGTTGAGCGCGAGTTTGGATTTGTTCTAATAAACTTTTGAGCGCTGCAATTAGCCAACGCAAACTCAATTGCTGCTTGCTAGACCATTGCATAATTGGTTGCCAAGCGCTAACGCCACGATAGGGCAGCCCAATTTTGAGAAAATGCTTAAATTGATAGATGGGAATTTCGCCCTCTTCAATGGTTGCCTTGCTGGAACCGCCCAAACTTTTCGCTCTCTTAGTAAGTACACGAATGTCCATCGTAACGGGGTCATCAGCATTTTGATGGGCTGACCAAGCGACTTTGCAAGGGATCTCTTCGCCATCGTCAAAGGATAACTGATAAACCTTGCCCGTATTGCTATTGAATAAACTGGCGCGAATGGCATTGCTACCAAAATCAAGACCCAAAATCCAATTGTGGTCAAGGCTGTAGTTTTCCTTGGCATCGGGGGGAGCAATCAGCGCGAGTCTTTCCAGTTCGACAACAGAGGATTCAATATCTAAAACTCCTTCGCTAGTGTCCGAGATCGGGGCAACCGATGACAAACCGAGCATCTGCCGTTGATCATCAAGCAATGGCTCTCGCAAGCTAAATGTATTGAGGTCATTTAAGAGATTATCCCAGTCAGTTTCTTGGTAATTGGACTGATTGGAATTCTGATCTTCATTTTGGGCATCAGCAAACTCATTGAGGATCAGATCTTCGGCAATCTCATTGTCGGCAATCAGCCCAGCTAGCTCGTCTAGAATATTGACTGACTCTTGGATACTGATGACTTTTTGCGGCTCCCCAACATCGGCAAAGGAATTCAGTTTGTCGTATTCTAAAGAGGCAAAAAACTCGTCAGCGGAGAGCGCTAAATTGTCTAAGGGAACCTCGACTTCCATCGGAGGTTGGGCAAGATTAGCCTCGATTTCAGCTAGAGCCTTACTCCAGCTATCTTCCTGTGTAATTTCGCGATCTTGCTCAATTAAGTTGGGAGATTCCAAAACTGTGGACATATCATCAATTTCCGCAAAGCTGGTAACTTCTAAGTCAAGGCGATCGCTTGGCGGCACATAAGCTTGCAGGATAGTATCGAGTTCTTGGATAAACTCAATTGGTTCAGAAAAAGTGGTCAGATCGCGGAAGGTATCTGCGCCCACATCAATGTCGTAATCGTCTTTGGGGACAGCCTGCATCGTGGTGTCAGATTCTGTTCGAACTGATTCCGTATCAGGATCAAAGCCATAGAGCAATGTATCTAAATCGCTTTCATCTTCTAAGTCCATGCTTGCCGCCAGATTATTAGTCTCTGTAATCAAGGTGCTGGGCGATCGCATGAATAACTGATCTAGTTCATCTTGAGTCTCAAAGGGAGTAGATTGCGAATATTTAGCAGCATTTTCGGCAATTACTTCGGCAAATATATGATCCATCTCATCATTGCTAGAGCCGTCAGGAGCGAGTTTCGTTTGCTCATCCCCAGTTGCAAATAGCTCATCAGTATTACCAAAAATCTCTGGCAGATCGTTGGAGGATGTAGCAAAGCGAGATAGCGGCGCAGATTGTAAATTGGCAATATCCACTACAATCTCGCCTTGTTCTCTCAAATCGTTAGGGAACAGAGCGTTATCGGCAAATAAGGTGTCAGGATTCTCAATAATTGGCGGAATATCTAGTTCTGTACTGTTGGTAATCTGGTCAAATGGTTTGGGAGACTGATGTTCCGATATCTGCGCCGCTACTTCAATAATTGTGGGATAGTTCTGTGATTCGGGCAAATCCCAATCATTGATCGCGTAGGGAGTATTGCGGATAAACTGATCGATGTTAGCGGCAATCAAGGGATCAGCGCCAACTCCTGCATCCAGTCGCGCCAAATCCGAATTAAGCTCATTGAGCAATGAGTCTTCCCAGTCTGGGAAGTCCATCTCATCAGAGTTGGCGCTGGGCAGTAATATCAAAGACTCATCGGAATCATCGGCTTGATCACTAACCGCATCATTAAAAAATTGCTCAATTTGCTTGTCAATATTAGGCTCTTGGCGATCGCTAGTCTTGTTGTCCTGAGCAATCGCCAAGCTACTAACCTCCTCAGCAATCAAACTAATCGGACGCTCAGGTAATGCGACACTTAAATTCCGCGCCGAAGCCTGATCGGGAGTGGGCAGCTTCGCCATGTCGATCGCATCATTTCCCAACCATGACATTAAATCTTCATCGGGAGAAATATCCGAAAATCCCGCAGGAATAGGACTTTGATTGCTATCTTCTAGCCAACGCAACAGTTCAGGATCTTCTTCTTCGCTAATTTCATCAATTGCGATCGGCTCCTCAATGGCAGGCTCAACTGGTAAATCCGTTGATAAATCCGTTGATAAATCCAAGAACAAATCTCGATCATCTTCGCTATCTGAGTCTGGGGGCGCAAAGTTGAAGGCTTCCACAATCTGGGTGGGTGCTTCCACATCAAAATCGGGATTGAGCGAGTTCGCCAGAGCTGCGCCGCGATATTCCATAATGATGCTACTGTCCATCTCATCGTCAAGAGAATAGTCCTCAGCAAAATTTTCGTCAGCAAACTCTGCATCAATCTCGCCCAAACTCTCCACTGGATGATCTGAAGAAGTATCCTCAAATAGACTATCGAGAGGTGCATCTAAGAGAGACTCAATCTCCGTAATATCAGTATTGTTTTGAATAATTTGCGGAATTGGTGCTGGTTCGGCTAGTTTTACAGGCGACTCTGGGAAGATCTCTGCTTCAGGAGTTGGGGCAACGATCGCCTCACCAAATTCATTGCCCGACAGCAAAGCATTAATCAAATTTTCATCGGCTGGCTCAGCGATCGCTGTTTCTAAGTACAAAGGCGAAATATCCAGATCCGTAAAGCGATCAGTCGATGAGGATGCATCAAACTGATAGGAGTCTGGATGATCCTGTTGGCGATCACTGAGCGATTGCTGGTTAATTTTTTCAACCAAAGAACTAATTAGAGCTTCTCCCTTCTGCTCCAAGGTTTCCATATAGCCCAACTTGACGGCGATCGCATTTTGATAGCCCTGAATATCTTGCTCTAAGGATCTAAATGTCGAACTAAACATCGCATCTAGTTGCGAAAGAAATCGATCCGTTTGTTCCTGCACTTTACTGACCAATTCTTGATCTTGAGCAGAAGCGTTACTAGCAGGCAATGGACGATTATTTAAATTTTCTTGCAAAGTCTGGGATACCGACTCAGCAACAGTATTTGTTACGGTTTGTTGTAAGGTGTCGTTAATTTGTTCGCGTAAATAATTATCGACGGATTGTAATGATCGATCTAAGGACTGTTGTTGATTATTTTGAAATTCTTGGAACTGTTGCATCCAAGAAGCGCGATCAGACTCTAACTGGGATATTTCAGCACTTAACTTTTGCTTTTGCTGATTTAAACTAATCAACTCTTGACTTATTTGCGATCGCTGCTGCGACTCAACAATTTTATTTAAGCTAGCCGAAATTTCGCCCACCATCAGCGCCCTCTCCACGGCTAGAGTTTGGCTAACTACTTGCTGCACCGATTGTTGGACTGACTCCTTGACCACCTGTTGCAATGTTTGCTGAATTGCTTGCTGGAGTGAGGCGATCATGCGATCGTTGACAAATGTGGAATTAGGATCGGGAGTACCATTCGTCATTGTGCTGTTTTCCATTAATAAGTCAGATTCAGCGCTAAATATATTGCTAGCTACAGGTCGAACCAGCATGGAGGGTGTCTCTAGTTTATCTGTTTTCGATTTTTCAGCACTGGTTGCTGATATATTTACGCGGCTCTGATCTTTATTTTGTAGTCTGGCAATCAAATCTTGATACGGTTGCGCCAAATTGCTTAAATATACATCGGCTGTTAAATTTTCAAGATGCGATCGCAATTGCTTTAATTGTTCTCTTTGCTGCAAAGTATCCGTTGATATACGGCGCGATACTGAACCCATCGGCTGACTCAGGAGGGCGTTAATTTCGTTAATTAAGTTATTAATTTGAACTTTTGACATAGCACCCCCTAGGTGAGCTTCCTTGAAGTTAAATAAATTAGACAAATTAAATGAAATTATGATGCTTAATGGGCTAAACTCTAAAGCCAAATTTGTTAGCAGACAATAGCACACATCTTTCCCAGTTTTTTGCTAATATCCTGACGAATTTTGCACGTATTTATTTGTGGGTTTCTAGCGAATACAGCGCTTGGCACTTACTTAAAACCCAAAAAGATTTTTGAAGTTAGTCGCCCATGCACTTACTCCAAAAATCTCTTTGTACTACTTAAAAACAGGCTGTCCAACTATGAACAATAACTTCCATAGCTTTCTGCTTTCTGACTTGACCGAGCAGTTTCGTAAGCTTTCTAAAGCCCTCACCTTTGGCGCGATCGCCTATGTATTCTCGATGGCGATCGCGAGTAGTGCCTTAGCAGAACGCCGTGAAGTAGATATCAGGCTACAGGTCAATCAAGCTGAAGGTTTTACCGTCATGACCCGCAAAGCTGAAGCCTTAGCGCGATCGGCGGCACAGCGCACCTTTGATAGTGAAGTTTTAGTATCTGATGTGTCGGTCAAGGTAACTGCTCAAAATCAGGAGCAGGCAGCCATTATTCTTCAGTTAATAGTTTCACGCCGCAACTGGGTGAGTCGCCCCGATCCTAAAATATGGGCGACCTATTTCCCCATGACCAAAACTCTCATGGGACTTAGATAAATTAGTCTTGGCGGCGCTTTGCGCCGCCAAGACTAATTTATAGACACAAAAAAAGGATCACATTGTGATCCTTTTTTTGTTTTGACTAGCTTACAAAAACTAGAAAGTGAATACAGTTCTCAAAGTACCAACAAAGATAGTGCTGTTAGTGCTGTTGTTGTCTGGATTGAAGATGAATTGAACATCTGGAGTGATGCGGATATTGCTGGTAACAGGGAAGTTGTAGAACAATTCCAAGTTGGTTTGAGTTGCATTACCAACCTTGCTTTCGATGAAAGGCTGACCAACGGCAACGCCTGCCATTGCACCTTCCTTAAACAAGTCTGGGAATGCAAAGCCAGCCATCCAAGTTTGAGGGCTTAGGCTGTTAGATGTAGTGGTTTGTCCATTTGTAAACAATCCTCCAGTAAATGAAGCAGCATCGCTAGCAACGAGGTTGCGACTATCGAGTGTTCCAAAGCCATAGCGACCAAAGACAGCAATACCCTTAGAAAACTTCCACTCAGCGTTTACCCCACCACTGTTGATGGTTGTATTGTTAACTGAGCCATTAGTGTAGAGCAGTCTCAGCGCAAAAGGTTTTTCACCTTCAGCATTTCTAGGTGCAAACTCAAGTTCTCCCGTAGCTTGATAAGCATCACCGAACAAACCACCATTGACTCCATCAACTGTTGTAGGAGAATTAGCATTACCTGCTAAGTACAAAGCTCTGAGTGTAAAAGCACTCTTACCAATATTCCAATCTAGGGCTGCACCAGCACCTCCATTTTGACCATTGATTAGAACGTGAAGTGGGTTGTTAATGAAGAATGTAGATGCAAAATCAACTGCTTCATTATTGGCGTAACTATTAATGTCGATGTGGTCATAGGCGTGCATTACAGGTCCAATGGATACACGAGCATCAGCAACATTAAAGTCATAGCGCAATTTAGCTAATGTAAAATTGCTTGATAAACCTGTGTAATCTTGACCGTATGTACCAAAGCCAATGTTGGTATTACCATTGGTCGCTACGGGGGTAGTCCCAGCAGCACCAAATGTTCCAGGAATGTTACCACCTGCACCATTACCAACTTCTAGTCTGGTCTTCAACAAATCAGAGCCAGTGAAGCTAGTGTTAAGGTCTAAACGAACACGGCTAGAGACGAAAACGTTGGAGCTAGTAGGAAAGCCAGGATTTGTATTACCACTACCACCTTGGACGGACATGATTGCTTCGCCAGAAAGCTTGGTGGTGGTGGAGAATTGTTGAGCTTCGAGCTTGGCGGTCTTGGCATCGAGGGCATCAACACGACCACGGAGGGTCGCTAGTTCAGCAGAGAACTCCTCTTGAAGTCTTTGCAAGGTGGCGAGATCTTCTTTGGATACCTTGTCAGCCAAACCTGCGGAGATGATTTCGTTGATCTTGTCTAGGCAAGCATTTAAGCCAGCAGCGAATTCGTAACGGCTGGTGGCTTGATTGCCGCGATAGGTGCTGTCAGGATAGCCAGCGATACAACCGTAGCGCTCGACTAGGGACTGCAATGCGGTGAAAGCCCAATCAGTAGGACGGACATCGCTAAGTTGAGATACAGAAGTTACATTTTGAGCAATGGAATCGTTGCTCATGGCTTGGCTGATCTGAGAAACAGATGTTTCAGCAAGTGCTGGGGATGCAGCAACTGCACCGATTACGCCCAACAAGCTCAAACTGCCGGCTAAATTCATAGATAATTTTTTCATTTTCCACTCCTCACGAGAGTAAATTTTTATTTGTATTTAGTGGGACTTCAAGGAATCCGTAGACATATGTAACCATAGATTTTTTCTACAAATACATTTGCTAATTTAGATACATACTCTTTAAATTAATGTATCCCATCACACTAACGGTTTGTATACTAGCACACCTACAAAAGACACGTATTCATCCGACAAGGTTATTTCTAGTACAGTGCTTTGCTGATGGATCTAACTACAATAAAAGACTTAAAAGCTTCTCACAGAGACAAGTTCAAGGTTTTTACTGATTTGGGCTTGACCGCAAAGCGCTGTAAAATTGGTGTTGATGATGGCGTGAAGTTTTGCCGTTGTCAATCTAAATCCTTGCTTCAGAGTTTAAATTATGTCATTTTCTAGTCAAAACCAAGCTTTAGAAACTGCTTCAGAGAAAGGGTTGCGTGAACTTACCCAGCAATTAGAGGGTGAAAGTTCTCGCGATCGCCTGCGAGCTTTGGTTGCATTACGCAATTTACCCCCTGAGCAAGCCGTACCTTTAATTTTGAAGGTAATTGATGATGAAAACCTGCAAATTCGCTCTATGGCTGTATTTGCGCTGGGGCTAAAGCATACGGAAGATTGCTTTCCTGTGTTGGCAAAGATTTTAGAGACAGAAAATGACTATGGGATTCGGGCTGATGCGGCGGGCGCGATGGGATATTTGCAAGATAACCGCGCTGTGGAGCCTTTGCTAAGGGCTTTTTATGAAGATACGGAGTGGTTGGTCAGGTTTAGCGCGGCGGTATCTCTGGGTAATCTGGGCGATGTCCGCGCCTATGATGCGCTGATTCAAGCTTTGGATAGTGAAGAAACAATGCTGCATCAAGCCGCGATCGCGGCTTTGGGTGAGGTAGGTGATATTCGTTGTGTGGAGAAGATCCTCAAGTTTGCCCAATCTGAGGATTGGCTGACACGGCAGCGACTCGCCGAAGCCTTGGGCAATCTCAAGTGTGACAAAAGCTTGTCGGCTCTAAATTATCTAGTTAAAGATGCTCATCCACAGGTTGCGATGGCGGCAAAGTATTCGCTAGATCGCCTTTAAATTATTTGCGGCGCTTCGCGCCGCAAATAATTTCTTGGTTTTGATTGACTTAAATGTTTATTTAAAGATAAACTCATGAGTTCGGAATTTTAAATTGTAAAGCCATGCCCCTACCGATTGTTGCTATTGTCGGTCGCCCCAATGTGGGCAAATCTACGCTCGTTAACCGTTTGTCGGGTGAGCAATATGCGATCGTTTACGATCAACCAGGTGTCACCCGCGATCGCGTTTATCGTGAATGCTTTTGGGGTAAGCACGAATTTCAAGTTGTGGATACAGGTGGTCTGGTCTTTGATGACGAGACTGAATTTTTGCCAATGATCCGTGAACAGGCGGAAATTGCCATTCGGGAGTCGGTCGCCGTAATTTTTGTGGTTGATGGTTTGGCGGGAATTACGGATGCCGATGAGCAGCTTGGTGGCTGGCTGAGGCGACAAAATATTCCTGTGCTATTGGCAGTTAACAAATGTGAAGGCTCTAAGTATGGGCTTTCCCTGGCTGCTGAATTTTGGAATTTGGGATTAGGTGAGCCGATCGCTTTGTCGGGGATTCATGGTAACGGCACTGGGGAATTGCTCGATGAGTTGATCAAACATTTGCCGCCACCTGAAGAAGTAATCAAGGAGAGTGACGAGATTAAGGTGGCGATTATTGGTCGCCCTAATGTCGGTAAGTCCAGTTTGCTGAATTCTTTCATTGGCGAAAATCGCAGCATTGTTAGTCCTATTTCTGGGACAACTCGTGATGCGATCGATATGTCGGTCGAGCGAGATGGTAAAAAATACCGCTTGATCGATACGGCTGGTGTCCGGCGCAAAAAAAATATTGATTACGGGATTGAGTTTTTTAGTATCAACCGAGCTTTTAAGGCGATCGGGCGATCAGATGTAGTTCTGCTGGTAATTGATGCCCTTGATGGTGTCACCGATCAAGATCAAAAGCTGGCAGGTCGGATTAATGACGAGGGCAAAGCCTGTGTGATTGTGGTCAATAAGTGGGATGCGATCGAAAAGGATTCTTATACCATTTACGATTACACTGCCGAAGTGATGAGCCGATTGATGTTTGTGGACTATGCGCCGATTATTTTTGTGAGTGCGCTCACAGGTCAGCGTGTTACTCAGATTCTTGATCGCGTAGATATTGCTGCCGAACAACACAAGCGCCGCGTTCCTACCGCAATTTTAAATGAAGCGCTAAATGAAGCGGTGACATGGCACGCGCCGCCGACTAGCCGCGGCGGTAAGCAAGGCAAGGTCTATTACTGTACGCAGATTTCTGACAGCCCACCAACCGTAATTCTGTTTGTTAATGATCCCCATCGTTTCAACGACAACTACAAGCGTTATATCGAAAACCAGTTCCGCAAAACCCTTGGGTTTGAGGGTACTCCCCTCAGATTTATCTGGCGCGGCAAAAAAGATCGCGAGGTCGAAAAGTCGAAGAACTCGGCATTGAGATAAAGCAAAAGGGACGCTTTGCGTCCCTTTTGCTTTTTTAAGCGCTATGACGGTTGTGATAATGGATCGCGAGGGTACTAATATAGCCGTAGCTGTGAATCATTCATAGCCATGGCTATAGAAGTAGTGGAAACACATGGAAAAGCGATCGCAAGCGCTGTTGAGCTTAGCCAAGGCAAAACTATCGAGACGGATAGCCTTTTGGGTTTTTGTAAGTATTGTGGTAATTGAAGCGATTATTCTTGTGCCTTCGTACTTTAGGCGTGAGCAAGAATTGATTGAGAAAATTGAAAGTATTTCTACGATTCAAACTAGGTTGTTTTTGCAAGCCGCTAACTCAACCAACACAGATCAGCAACTCCTAGATCTAGCTAGGTCAGTTAAAAAGGATACCAATGTCACGGGTTGGTCGCTGGAGGATAAGACGGGCAGGCAGATTAGCCGTATGGGAGAGCAGTCGCCACTGACGGCGATGGATGTGCGCGATCGCCCAATTGCGAGATTGCGTAGTGCTGATAATCGCTACAATGTGGCGTGGAATGGGCGGCAATTTGGCAGTGAATATGTACTGGTAGTACGCCATGATGTGAGCTTTATTAAGCAAGAATTGATTGCCTATGTGTGGCGAATTATTGGTTTAGTGGTAATTATTTCTCTGTTTGTGACAGCAAGTACCTTGGTGATTTTGGGGGCGATCGTAATTTTGCCAGTTTTAAAGTTGAGAGAAGATTTAGAACTAGTGGGAGATTCGATTAGTCGGGAGCAAGCAGATCTACAGTTTCACTCGATGTTAGTGACGCGCAATGATGAAGTGGGGGATGTGATGGTTGCTTTTAACCAGATGTATGAGCGCGTGATTAAGGAAATAGCGGAGCGGAAACAGGCTGAATCGATGATTCAGCAAGAGAAGGATGTTTCTGAGCAGTTGCTACTGAACATTTTGCCAAATGCGATCGCCAATCGACTCAAACAAGGGGAAACAGTAATTGCCGATGGTTTTAGTGAAGCCACAGTTCTATTTGCGGATATTGTGAACTTCACAGAGTTATCAGCAAGTATTTCACCGATCAAATTGGTCTGCCTTCTCAACGAAATTTTTTCGGAGTTTGATGGTTTAGCCGAAAAGTATCGCTTAGAAAAAATTAAGACCATTGGCGATGCCTATATGGTGGTGGGTGGAATACCGATGTATCGTCCTGACCATGCGGAGGCGATCGCGGATATGGCTCTGGATATGCAGAAAGTGATCAGTAAATTTGCCGATGACTTTGGCGAACCGTTTAAAATTCGGATTGGCATCAATACAGGTTCCGTGGTGGCGGGTGTGATTGGGATTAAGAAATTTATTTATGACCTATGGGGAGACACGGTGAATATCGCCAGTCGCATGGAGTCTCACGGACTCTCAGATCATATTCAAGTTTCAGATATCACCTACGCCGCGCTAAAACATAAGTATTCATTCACTGATCGTGGCAAAATTGAGGTCAAAGGAAAGGGAGAGATGCAAACTTATTTCCTAAATGACAAGTTATCCCAATTCGCAAAAGTGTGACTACACTTTTGTGAATTAAAAACCAAACCCAGCAAGGGTTTTCAGACAAAGAAATGGCTACGCCATTTCTTTGTCTGGTATTAATTTTGACTAGTCCCCTGCAAAGGAATAGCGATCGCCTCACTGAAAAAACATGACTGTAGTGGAACAATCTTTATTTGAAAACAATACTCTTGGTGCGGCTACCTTTGACTTGAGCGGCTTGCCCAAGGAATATTATGCGCTTATGGATGGCAGCCGAAGTTTGACTTGGGTGCAGCCGATTTTTCAAGCTCTGGGGCTAAAGTCCCTGTTAACTGCTTCTTTGCCTGTGGAAAACTTTACCCATGCCGTAATTCATGGCAAAGATCACACGGCGATCGTGATCAGGCAACATTCAAATTATTTAGCATTATTAATCGCGCCAAATAGTCAAAAGATTGACAAAAACTATCTGATTTGGGCGCAGTCTTTTGATGCCACTTCTTTGCGAAATAACCCTAAATTTCAAGTTGTTTAAAATCTATTTGACGGCGCAAGCGCCGTCAGATAGATTGAGGCGGCGCTTTGCGCCGCCTCAATCTATCTAGTAAGGACACATTCGACCATGCAAATAATTTTGGCTGGAGATATCGGTGGAACCAAGACTTTGCTGAGTCTGGTAAACGCGCAGGGCTTGGAACATTTGTATGACCAACGCTTTGTCAGTGGCAACTATGCCACCTTTGAAGACCTTTTAGTTGAATTTATGACCCTCGCAAGGTCAAATTTACCGAATCTGCCGCCACTGACTGCGGCTTGCTTTGGCATCGCGGGTCCTGTCAGCGATCGCCGTTCTCAGCTAACTAATTTAGGTTGGACAATTGAGAGCGATCGCCTTGCCCAAGTATTAGGTATTCGTGAAACTGATCAAGTTAATTTGATCAATGACTTTGTGGCGGTGGGCTATGGAATCTTGGGACTGAAAACTGAGGATCTCTGCACTTTGCAAGGGGGAAATCCAAAAAACCATGCGCCAATGGCAGTATTGGGTGCAGGGACAGGACTGGGGGAAGCTTATTTGACTTGGCAAGGCGATCGCTATGAAGTGTATGCGACTGAGGGCGGACATACGGACTTTGCACCTCGAAATGAACTGGAAATAGAATTGCTGCAATATTTACTGAAACATCATCATCGCGCCTCTGTGGAGCGGGTAGTTTCGGGCTTGGGGATTGTGACAATTTATGAGTTTTTATGCGATCGCCAAGGGAATACTAGCTTGCTCGCCGACGGAGAAGCGATCGCGACAGCGGCTCTAACGCAGTTTGATTCTTTAGCTATGCAGACTATGCAAATCTTTGTTTCGGCATACGCATCGGAGGCAGGAAACTTAGCCCTAAAGCTGATTCCCAGTAGCGGCTTGTATATGGCAGGGGGGATCGCTCCTAAAATATTGCCCTTACTGCAAGAGCCTAAATTTTTAGAGATTCTCCAATCCAAAGGTCGAGTTAGCCCAGTTTTGTTTAATATCCCTATCCATGTTGTTTTAAATTCTGAAGTCGGACTGATTGGCGCAATGATTTATGCTCAAACTCGAACAGAGTAACGGCG
>MNZA01000232.1 GCA_001873375.1 Oscillatoriales cyanobacterium CG2_30_44_21 | reverse complement strand
TTTGCGGGCGCAACCATATTCTTAGTTTTTTACTTTTTAATTGGATTATATGAAAAATCAACTTAGCCATCGCGAGCAGAAAGTTCTTTGGGCAACCATCGACCACTACATCCACACCGCCGAGCCAGTTGGCTCTAAGGCTTTGGTTGCCGAATATGACTTTGATATCAGCCCCGCCACGATTCGCAATGTCATGAATATGCTTGATCGCAGTGGCTTGTTATTTCAGCCTCACACATCGGCGGGGCGCGTCCCTTCCGACTCAGGCTATCGCGTCTATGTCGATGAACTGATCGATCCTGCTAGCGAACTAACTTACAGCACCAATCAATTCATGGCGAGTAAAGGTGATCGCCTTGGCAAGTCTAGCCTTGATGGTATTTTGCGAGATGTGGCGCAGATCTTAGCAACCCTAAGCGGATGCATTGCCGTAATTACCTCGCCAAATATGCAAACTATGCGAATTCGCCACTTGCAACTGGTGATGGTCGATCAGCGCAAGGTAATGGCGATCGCGGTTAGCGATACTTACCACACCGCCTCTGTGACAATAGATTTGCCCAGTGAGACTAAGCCAGAACTTCTGGAAGGAGAATTAAATATTCTCAATAATTTTTTAAATGAACACTTACGCGATAAAAACTGGTCAGAGTTAAATAGCGCCCTGCATTGGGATGATCTTGATCGGCAGTTTCGCCAATATGCGGTGCTATTGCAACAGTCTTTACAGCAGTTGATGCGTCTATGCGATCGCACCGCACTGGGGCAGATGTTTATTAGTGGCTTGACCGAGTTACTGCGTCAGCCTGAATTTTCTAATTTGCAACAAGTCCAAAATATTGTGCAATTACTGGAAGCTGATCGAGCTTCGCTGATGGCGTTGATTGTTGATCAATCCAGTCATGGCACAAACTCGGTCAGCATCAAAATCGGTTCCGAAATTTCCATTGAGCCAATTCAAAACTGCACATTTATTTCTAGTACTTACCTCTGTGACAATAAACCCGTTGGCACAGTTGGCGTGTTAGGACCAACGCGGTTGGGCTATACCAGAGCGATCGCC
Source organism: Oscillatoriales cyanobacterium CG2_30_44_21 (assembly GCA_001873375.1). Classification (GTDB taxonomy): domain Bacteria; phylum Cyanobacteriota; class Cyanobacteriia; order Pseudanabaenales; family Pseudanabaenaceae; genus Pseudanabaena. The sequence goes on along the minus strand of MNZA01000232.1, from coordinate 21,329 downwards.
TCAGTCCAAGCCGCCGCGTCCCATCTTACTGAGGCAATCAGCAAATGGTGATTGCTACCAGATATAAAGAAAGCGCCGCTTTCTTTATATCTGGGTTTAGTTGAATAATGGCTTTACAGTGCTATCAAGGCGCTTGCAGAGCTTCAATTGATGACTGTGACTGTCCCACATCACATGATCAAAAATCTTCCGCAATATATAAAAACCGCGACCACATTCCAAATCGTGGCATGGGGTTGGTTCATCGCCATTGTCCCAACTTGAGCAAGGTACATCTTGTCCTTGATCGGTAATTTCCCACCAATAACTCTGAGCCACAATCGAAAACTTAACGGTAATTTGCTTACATGGATCCAGTGAATTGCCATGCTTGACCGCATTCACTAGAGCCTCTTGCAGCCCCAGCCGTAGCTCAGGTTGCCATTCTGGCGGCACTTCTTTTAGCAATAGATCCAGTACTGGGGCAAGATAGAGGGTGGAAGTAAAACTGAGATTACTCCACTTACGCCCAACTGGACGGACAGATGTCACAATCACGCCCTTTTAGCTCCTCTAAAGTAAATACAGTGTAAATACAGCTTACTAAAGCAGCGCAAAACGCCGCTTTCAAAGAATTCTCTGGGCTTTAAGTTAGCGCCAAGCGTTGGATGCAAGTTGCGATATGCAATGGAATTAATTAAATTCACGATCGCAATACAATAGATTCATTTACCATTCTAGCGACAAAATCTCCCCAAAAATCTTTCTATAGCAGTATGACTTTTACGCAAAGACAAATTTCCCCCTTCAATCCCACTGAAAACACCCGCACAATGGGCAAAGGGATGCGAGCCGCCATTTTATTTTTGCTAAGTCTGCTCGTGTTGATTGGTCTCTTGGGAGGACGATTATTTTATTTGCAGATCCTTGAAGGCGATCGCAATCAGCAGCTTGCCGAAAACAATCGGATTCGCCTCATTGCCAAACCACCAGAACGGGGCAGGCTGTTTGATCGTAAAGGCAATATTCTTGCATCCAGTCGATTAGCCCATGTGGTTTACCTCTGGCCGATCGCCCAGCCCGAAGAAAAATGGGGCGCAACCATTGAAAAGCTAGCTAAATATATCGCTGTACCTGCCGCCACGATCACCGCCAAGCTAGAACAGGAAGGTTACAAATCTCCCAACCTCGTCCGAGTCTCCAGCGCCATCAGTCCCAAACTAGTCACCCTGCTATCAGAACACAGCAAGGACTTGCCAGGGGTACAGGTGGAGCCAGAAGCAGTGCGCTACTATCCCAACGGCGATGTCGCGGCGCACGTCCTTGGCTACACAGGCGAGATCACGGCGGAGGAACTACCCGACCTCAAGGAATATGGCTATCGTCCAGGGGATGTTCTGGGTAAGGCGGGTGTGGAATATGCCTTTGAGAATATGCTACGCGGTGAATGGGGCGGTCAGCAGGTAGAAGTGGACGCATTCGGTAAGGTGTTGCGCGTTTTGGGGCAGAAGCCACCCAAATCAGGTAACGCGGTGAAGATGACCATTGACTTAGATCTAGAAAAAGCTGTTGAAAAAATTCTTGGGGCGCAGCAGGGCGGAGTTGTCGCGATAAATCCCAATAACGGCGAAGTTTTGGCAATGGTTAGCCATCCCGCCTTTGATCCCAACCTATTTTCAGGCAAGATTTCCGAAGCCGTATGGAATCGCTTACAAGAAAAGGATCACCCCTTTGTCAATCGAGTTTTGCAAGTCTATCCCCCTGCCAGTACTTTTAAAGTTGTCACGATGGCGGCGGCGCTGGAAAGTAAAAAGTTTGGGATCAATGATTTATTGGCAACTTATCCCTATCTAGACATCGGCGACTTCCAGTTTTGGGATCACAACAAAGCAGGTTTCGGCACAATCGGATTTACTGAGGCAATGGCATATAGCAGTAATACATTTTTTGGGCAAGTGGGTATGCGTGTCGGCGAAAAAACTCTTGCCGAATGGTCACGCAAATTTGGCTATGGCGAGTATTCGGGCTTAGAAATTAAGAGCGAAGAAACTAAGGGGACAGTTCCTGATGAGGAGTGGAAAAAGCGCGTTATCGGCGAGCCTTGGTATGTGGGCAATACTTTAAATATGTCGATTGGACAGGGTGATGTCCAAGCAAATTTGGTGCAGGTTTCGATGATGATGGCGGCTGTGGGCAATGGTGGCTATAAAATTCGCCCCCATTTGTTATTGGAAGATAATGATGCGCGGGAATGGAAGAAGTCTCTCGAAATTGCCCCTGAAAATCTATTAGCCCTACAAAAGTCTCTCAAAGCTGTATTTGAATTTGGTACAGCAGCTTCCTTAAATTCGGCGGGAATTTCGATGGCAGGCAAGTCAGGCACAGCCCAAGATCCGCCGCGCCTCAACCATGCATGGTTTACGGTCTATGCTCCCGCCGAGAATCCTGAAATTGTGGTGACTGTCTTTGCGGAAAATGCTGGCGGTGGTGGCGGTAGTGCGATCGCGGCTCCCCTAGCAGTTCAAACTGTTGAAGCCTACATGAAAATCAAAAATCAACCCAATTCTCCCAATAATCCCCCAGTTCCTGTAATACCAAATTAAGAAATAGCTGCGCTATTTCCCCCAGAAAGTTACAGTTGCGGCACTTCGTGCCGCAACTGTAACTTTTTGGGAAGCGATGTACAAAATCTGAATTTAAATATGGCGATAGACTGATGCTAGTGCCATCTGTGCGATGATTATTTAATATATTTTGTTTTTAGGTTTTGCTGACTGTGAATACCGTCCGTACTGTTTCAGATACTAAAAAAGACTTTTATCTTGCTTTCCCTAAGCCAGTAAATCAGGTCTATCGACGGGTTATTGATGAGCTTTTGGTAGAAATTCATTTACTTAAAGTCAACCAATCATTTGTTTATGATCCAATTTTTGCTTTGGGGGTGGTGACTACCTTCGATCGCTTTACAGTTGGTTATAACCCCGAAATTGATCGCCTTGCTGTATTTCATGCCCTTTGCTCGGCACTTCAGTTTGAGCCAGATCGAATTCGTCAAGATGCGACAACATTAAGTGATTTTGCAATGCGATCGCCTAATGAAGTAAAGACTCTGTTGACCACACTAGAAGCAACAACCGACCTTGAGCCACTTGCAGAACAACTCAAGACCATCTCAACTAAGGAGAATTTCAAATATAGTCGTTTATTTGGAGTGGGGCTGTATGCGCTCTTAGAAATTAGTGATCCTGAGGCGATCGCCGATAGTACTAAGCGCGAAGAATTAATCAAATTAGTGGGCGATATCCTCAAATTTGGTAATGATCGCTTGTCCAAAGATATTGATCTATATCGCTCTAATCTCGACAAGATTGAGCAAGCCCGTCAGATGATTGCGGACATGATAGAAGCTGAACGCAAAAAACGTTCTCAAAAAGAAGCGGCGGCGGCAGTTCAAGAACCGACAGAAACAGTTGCCAACAATCCAGAATAAAAAAGGCAGTGCTTAGCACTGCCTTTTTTTACTGCACATAAAACTGGCGATCGCGTTGCGTATCAGCCAGAAACAACTCTAATTCTTGCCATTGTTTATTTTCGATGAGATCAATAATTACTTGCAGAGATAGTTGGTATTCTTGCAGCGATCGCAGTACTGCTTCGCGGTTGTATTCCGCCATGAGGCGACCAAGCTCAGGGTTACCACCACCGACGCGACTGGTATCGCGAAACCCAGAGCTAGCTAGGTTTTGAGCTATCTGCAAAATCTTTTGATCCTCTTGCTTTTGACAGGCGGCGATTAAGCTGGCGCTGATCATGACAGGCGCATGGCTAATCATTGCCACAGCGCGATCGTGTTCTTCAGGACAACATTCATAAATACGCATCCCCACTGATTCCCACAGCGATCGTACCTTTGCCACAGCCTCAATATCGTCACTAGATGTAATCACGCAGGGGCGATCGCGAAATAAATTAAGCTCAGCAGCGGCAATACCTTGAAAAGCAGTCCCCGCCATCGGATGACTACCCACAAATCTCTGGTGATATTTTTGACAAATTTCCAATGCTGGTTCAACGATCAACCCCTTGACCGAACCAACGTCAGTAATGATTATCTGGGCTGGCAATTTAGGAACAAGCGCCGCAATAGTTGGCAAAATTGCCGCGATCGGGGTGCAGATGATGACAATATCGGTTTGCTCAAGGACTTGAGCGGGAATGTCATCGATACTGGGACTAGCAATATTTACAGAGGCGATCGCGATCGCTTGTTTGCAAGTTTCAGGACTGCGGCTAATTCCCCACACATAGTGATCATTTGACTCGCTAGCAAGCAAATCTAAGCCTAGTGAGCCACCAATCAAACCCAATCCCACGATCCCAACTTTCATATATATCTCCCAACACAGCAATTTTTATACCAACTAAAGAAATGGCGTAGCCATTTCTTTAGTTGAAAACCCAAAAAATTTCAAAAGCGCGGCAGAGCCGCGCTTTTGAAATTTAATTAGCAAAAAGGGGTGCATCGCACCCCTTTTTGACTTAGAACTTGCGAAGATCAATTCCTGCTTCTTTCGCAAATGCTGCTAGTCCTTTCTTTTGCAAAGTTTTGATTGCTTTGGTCGAAATTTGTAATTTTACAAATCGCTTACCTTCTTCCCACCAAATTCTCTTATCTTGTAAGTTTACTTGTTGTAAGTGCTTGTGGCGCTTATGGGAGAAGGAGATTGACACGGCATTATTGGCTTTTTTACCTGTTAGTTGGCATACACGACTCATGATACTAGTCTCCTATTTTCAGTCCAGTCAAATATAGTACAGCCTCAAAGCCTACTTCGACAAGTCAAAACCAGAACTTCAAAAATCTGATTCGCTAGCGAATCAGATTTTTGAAGTTCTGGTTTAATTGCACCTAGATACTCGTATGCAGGGCAAAGCGCTGTAAGCTCAAAACTATGTACTTTCTAAACTTAATCCATGACTAATCAGACACAAATCCCTGTCGTTGTCTCTGGGGCGACAGGTAAAATGGGACGAGAAATTATTAAGGCGATCGCCCAAGCCCCAGATATGAATCTTGTCGGTGCGATCGGGCGCAAACATATCGGTGAAGACATTGGCGAAGTGATCGGAATTGGTGAATTAGAAATACCTGTAACCAATAATCTGGAAGTCGTACTTGCCCAAGCTGCCCAAGAGCCGCAGCTACCAGTAATGATTGATGTGACGCATCCCAGCGTCATCTATGAAAATATCCGCGCCGCGATCGCCTACGGGGTCAGACCTGTAGTGGGTACAACGGGGCTAAGTGAGCAGCGAATTGATGACCTTGCCATATTTGCGGACAAGGCAAGCATGGGCTGTATTATTGCTCCCAATTTCTCTGTCGGCGTGATTTTGATGCAACAAGCGGCGATCGCGGCGGCAAAATACTTCAACCATGTAGAAATAATCGAGCTTCACCATAATCAAAAAGCTGACGCGCCCAGTGGTACAGCCATTAAAACCGCGCAAATGCTCTCAGAGTTGGGTAAATCTTTTAATCCGACTGACGTTGCCGAAAAGGAACATCTAGCAGGGGCAAGGGGCGCTGTTTGTGGAGAAAATATCCGCATCCACAGCTTGCGCGTTCCTGGACTAGTCGCCCGTCAGGAAATAATTTTTGGAGCGATGGGAGAAACCTTAAAGATTGAGCATAATGCTAGCGATCGCACTTGCTACATGGCAGGAGTATTACTTTGCGTTCGCAAAGTTGGTGCGCTCAAATCGCTTGTTTATGGCTTGGAAAAGTTGCTTTGATGCCCTACATAAAAACCAAAGATGCTAATTTGCCCTCTTCGCGGGCAAATTAGCATCTTTGGTTTTTATATTCATTTGCACCTAGCAAATCAAAACAAAAAAGCCTTTGCATTGCAAAGGCTTTTTTGTTTCCCAAGAATACCCCCAGGGGAATTCGAATCCCCGTCGCCTCCGTGAAAGGGAGGTGTCCTAGGCCTCTAGACGATGGGGGCGTGTTCTTGACCTTTACTAAGATACATACATGAATAGAGTTTTGTCAACACTTAAATCAGATTATTTGATTTTTGGGGTATCGTGTCACTCTCATACAGCGCTTTGCGCTTATTTAAACCCAAGGAGTGAGTTGCGGCGCGGAAGCGCCGCAACTCACTCTTGATCATCTCTGCAAGCTAGGGCGAATCCCGTAGGTGCGAAAGCACCAGTAATCTTCCAAAATCTGAGCGTGATCAAAACATAATTCAACAGGGCTTTGCCATGCCGTAAATAAACCAACCGACTTAGCATCATCGGCAGCGACAGGCTCACCGATCGCTTCAGCCATATACACGGCACTGATGGTATGCAATCGATGATCGCGACTAGGATCGGAATATAGTCCTAGCAAATCAATTAATTTCACATCTAAACCAGTTTCTTCCTTAGCTTCACGGATAGCAGCTTCTTCTAAATGCTCACCATAATCGACAAATCCACCAACGATCGCCCAGCCGTGGGGTGGATTTAATCTTTCAATGAGGACAATTGGCTGATCGGGGCGATCGCGTAGAGAAATAATAATATCAACCGTGGGAACTGGATTGCGATAGGTCATTGGGAGAGTAATTACAGCTACAAAACTCAGTTTAACGCTAGGTTATTATTGATTTAAATAGTTCAAATCTATTAAATGTCTCTCAAGGGAATGAAACTTCCGAATTTACCTAAATTCGAGTTTTGCTAACTCAAGATACTTTATGTGCATTAATCGGCATTACTTGGCAGGAGATTATTTCTTTGATTCCGATCAGTATAGAAATCGTGGAAGGTAATCCGAATCTTGCCTCTCTCTTAGGTTGGCATTTGCAGCAGATTGGCTACTCGGTATTTCAAGCAATTAGTTGTCAGCAAGCTAAACTTGTCTTTCAAAAACAGCAGCCTAGTTTGGTGATCTTGAGTACTGATTTGCCTGATGGTGATGGAATTGAATTATGTCGCTGGCTTCACAAACAGAGAAGTTCTCTAATATTTATTGTATCATCGCGCACCAAAGAGTCTGACATCGTAGAAGGATTAAAAGCGGGTGCGGATGACTATTTGACCAAACCCTTTGGGATGCAAGAGTTTTTGGCAAGAGTGGAAGCACTGACACGCCGATTGCGTTCTTCAGCGCCGCCAGCGTGCCTAGATTATGGTGTATTAAAAATTGACCTAGTACAGCGCCAAGTACGGTTAAAGGGTAGTGCGATCGACCTTACGCCTCAGGAGTTTAGTCTGCTCTATGTGTTAGCGCAGTCTGAGGGATTGGCTTTGAGTCGTGCGGAGCTTTTGCAAAGGGCTTGGCCAGATGAAATCAATAATCCGCGTACTGTCGATACCCATGTTTTATCGTTGAGAAAAAAGCTGGAGGCTGATCCACAACAACCAAATCTGATCCAGACGGTTCGGAATATTGGTTATCGATTTAATCCTGAAGCACTAGTGCGATCGCCTCTACGTCCAAATCCACAAAGCCAAAATACCAATAGCGATCGCCCACCCCAATTCACGGCTCCACCGAGTCGTTCCTTTGCCAAGTACTAAAATATTTTTATAAGTTAAGTGGCGAAGTGCCTTCGCTCAAATGATAAGTGCTGCGCGGCGAAGCCGCGCAGCACTTATCATTTGATAGTAAGGAAGTAAATTTATGGCAACTGTGACGATTATTGGCTGCGGTGTCGTTGGCGCAATGCTGGCGTATGAATTACGCCATACTGGTTTAGAAGTAGAGGTAGTTGAAGCTAATCCTTGTCCTGCGATGGTTTCGACAGGTGCGGCTCTGGGTGTGCTAATGGCAGCCTGTAGTTCTAAAGCAAAAGGAGATTTGGTCAATTTGCGGCTCAAGAGCCTGAGTAAATACGATCGCTTAATCGCCGATCTAGAACAGCAAACTAATTTAAATATTCTGTATAACCGCAAAGGAATTCTGAATCTATACCGATCGCCTGAAGCAGAAACAAAATCGCGATCGCTAATTAAGATCCGCAAAGAACAGGGTTTTGAGTTGCAATGGTTGGAACACGCTGATATTTCAGAAAAGTTTTCTCATTGGCAAGCCAGTGGTGGTTTATTTAGTCCTTGCGATCGCGCCGTACATCCAACGCAGTTAGTCAATGTTTTGGTGGCGGCGGCTAGCCGTGAGGGAGTTAAGTTCCATTGGAATACACCCATAAAAAGTTTGCAAGATGTATCTGGCGATCGCGTCGTAATTACCGCAGGTGTGGGTTCTAATAATTTGCTTACCGAGATTTTGGGTAAATCTGATTTATTGCAATCAGTGGGTGGACAAGCTTTGTTAGTGGAAGTTGCCGATCTTAATTTGTTAGAAGTTGTTCACTTTGAGAATGAAGATCGCTCTGATGTGAATGTCGTGCCGCTAGGCGATGACCGCTATTGGCTAGGTGCAACGGTAGAATTTGAATATGAGCAACTGCCCCGTGTTGCCAATGAGAAGCTACTTTTAGATCAAGCGATCGCGTGGTGTCCCTTATTTGAGAATGCAAAAATATTGCAAACATGGGCAGGCGATCGACCTAGACCGCAGGGGGCAAGAGCACCCATCTTGGGCTTTGTGCCAGACTCTCCCCATATTTTGCTGGCGACTGGGCATTATCGCAATGGGGTGTTAATGGCTCCTGTGACTGCGGAGATTACCCGCGATTTGCTTTTAAATGGCGATAGCGATCTGCCTTGGCAGCCTTTTTCTCTTGCCAAATAATACCAATTCACAAAAGTGTGACTACACTTTTGTGAATTGAAAACCAAACCCAGTATGGGTTTTTAAATAAAGAAATGGCTCCGCCATTTCTTTATTTGGTATAAAAGTATGCGGCGCTTTGCGCTGCCATACTTTTATTTGGCGCTAGCCCTCAAGCTAGAAGGCTGACCCCAGATAATTTTTTCATGGGTGTAAACAACCATCCCAGGTTTTGCTCCCTTGGGTTTAAATACATATTTGGGAATAGTGCAGACAATCGGAACTTGATCGCTCTGTCTGGCGCGACTGTAATAGGCGGCATAGTTTGCCGCAGTTTGCAGATCTTGATCATCAGCGATCGCCCCCGCAGGTAAGCGCAACAACACATGACTTCCTGAAATTTCTTGGGCATGCAGCCAAAGGTCGTACTCTCCTGCGATCCGAAAAGAGAGTAGATCATTTTGATAATTATTGCGACCGACCCATACTTCAAATCCATTGGCAGTGGTAAAGCGATGGCAGTCGGGAAGCTCTTCTTGTTTACTGCGATTACTTTTGTTTTTGTTGCTTTTGCCCTGACTTTTAATGTTTTTTTGGCGCGGCGCATATTCAGCCGTAACTTTTAGATAACCTTGCTGAGCAAGTTCAGCACGCACTTCTTGCAAAGCCGAGAGTTCGCTTTGTTCCAATAAACTTACGGTTGTCGCAACCTGTTCTAAATACGCGATCTCCTGCTGCACTGATTCTAAAAGTGGGGCGATCGCGATCGCGGCGCGTTTTTGTTTTTGGTGTTTTTTATAAAAGGATTGGGCATTTTGAGCAGCATTTTGCGTAGGGTCAAGGGGGATTTTGATTAGCTCACCTGAATGGAAGTCGGTTAGCATAATCTCTTTCATGCCAACTTCCCAAAGCTGCAGATGCGCCATTAGCAAGTCAGCTTTATTTTTAAATTCATCCGCTTGCGTGGATAACTTTAAACGATCTAGAAATTCATTCTCTTTGATATGTAATTTATTTAGTTGATTGAGAATTGCTTGGCTAATCTGTTGATGTAATTGCTGGAAAGCAATCTGTCCCGTCTGTTGAGAATAATAGCGATCGCAAAATTCATTAACTGAAACATCCCCCCCAGCCCCCCTTGCAAAGGGGGGGGGATTATTTTCTTCTTCCCCCCTTGTAAGGGAGATTGAGGGGGATCTCAGGCTAGGGGTGAGGGCATAGCCTTTCTCTTCTAAATGTGGATAAAATTCTTTTTTCTCAATGCAAGTCAGCCAAATTTGCCAAGCTTCATACAGAGCATTCCATTCATCAAGACTTAAATCTGTGACATTTTTATCGCCATTTACAGCCGCGATCGCCAGTAAAGATCGCACTAGAGAGGAACTAATACCTCGATAATTACTTAATAAATTACGCTTAATTTCCTTGGGAATCAGGATTAAGCAATCGCGCCATGAGTCAAAAGATTCATTCAGATTGGGAATTGCCTCGAGTAATGCGGGCGGTAATTCGTAGCGATCGCCTGTTTGGATCGGGCGGACTCTGGATTGTTTGCTGCTCACTTGGTGCGCGGCGGTAACTATTTCCCCATTAGCGTTGACTAAAATTGCATTGCTATACTTACCCATCACCTCCAAATACAAATGCCACTGCACCTGATCGTCTGGTCTTGTCGCAAATTGCAAATCAACGACGCGCTCCCAAGGACTAGTCAGATTAACCGCAACTAGCGCAAATCCCGCCACTTGATGCAAAATCTGCTGACTAAAGGTAAAAGTGTCAGGCTGCTTGGGAGGTGGAGCGCATAAATGCACCCTTGCCGACTGGGGATGCCAAGATAATAGTAGCCATTGTTTGCGGTCGAGCGTGCGTAACTGCAAATGAATAGTATGGCGATCGCTCTGATGTACTTGCTCTAACCTTGCAGGCACACAGGCGTTATTTAGCTCATGGGTCAAAGCTACAAGGGTGGTCAGGTCGGCGGATTGCATTGTGATTACTTACTTTAACTTGATAGAACCAATTCGGGATTTTCAGCGCCTGCGGAGCTGAAAATCCCAAATTGGTTTTTTGAAAAATGAAAAAAATAGAGTGGGCGCTCTGCGCTCACTCTATTTTAATTAATGGACGCTTTACGTCTTGCTCAACCAACTGGCAATTACTTGTCTGGCTCAGTGCGAGGGCGAATCTGCTCCGCCTCTGGACAATCATCAGAAACAGGAATATCGTGGGACGACATTCCGACTTTTGTGAAGGACGACAATCTTTGTGTTACTGCGCCGATGCTCTCTAATCTCACCATTTCTTCCCAAGAGCAAACTTCTTCTTCATCTTCGGTTTCGTAACGAATTGTGACCACATCTCCTTCAATATCGAGTATTTTGGCTCTTTCTAGCCAACGTCCCTGATCCCTCAGGTAAATCCAAACATCGCTCTTGGCTTCACAAAGTTGATAAATTTTGCGATGTAGCATTCGCTTATGTCCTCAGGGTTACATAATTTTTAAGGATTAGAGCATACCGCAATGGTAAAATTTCTAACCTTTACCATTGTAAACGACTATACAAACAATTGAGTAAAAAAGTCACTTGTCATGTTTTAAGCCTCATCCAGCGCCTTGATCTCAGACTTAATGTCAAATAAAAAATGGCTACGCCATTTTTTATTTGATATAACCGCGCACCGTTAACAGAATGTAAGCGTTGTCAGCTATCAAAATTAGATGGCATCTTGCAACGAGATATTTGAGATTTTTGCCAGTTCACATCGCGAATAGTGGCACTGGAAAAATCACAGCTAATTAGATTTGCATTCTGAAAAGAAGCACGGGAGAGGTCAGCATATCGGAACTTTGTGCCGATGCCACTGCGTAACAAATTAATCGCTAAACGAAATAGATAGAGGCTGCCCAAAATTTGCAGGAGTTCGATCGCCAAAAATAATAATAGAGATGCTAAAGAATTAATCCTTAAAGCATTGGCGATCGCATTAAAAGCACCCGTCACCAGCAGTTTTGCCAAATTTGCCCCAAATAATCCCGACATAAAAGCCGTGACCAGAGAAATAACAATGGCAACCTCCACACCTTTACCTCCTGAAATTGTAAAGCTGCCTGTAAAAGTAATCGTAAAACCGACAGCAAATACCACAGTTGCCACAATCGCTACTCCGTAGCCCACCTCACGATTAATTCCCGCTGTCCCCAAAATAAATACGATCGCGAAAGTAATCAGTAAAATGCTCGTAATCATTGCCGTACCTGCAAACACCATCGCCATTACAAAGGCAAGAATACTGAAACTGAACTTTTGGCGTTGACTTTTGCCAGTGACCACATTAGTGAAGTTGGCATCTTTTAGGTTGGCATAACAAAAATCGCATCCCCGCAAATCGGCACCACTAAAATCTGCACCGATCAGGTTTTTACCTTTAAAAGAGCGATCGCAAAGGTTTTGATTAGCAAAGTTCAGACTTTGACTCATAGAAAATTCATAGAAGTTTACTTTAGGGTTCCGCAACTAAGTTTTGATGGCTTGGCTAGTTTACTGTGACAACTCTCCCAAGGTGGGCTTAGAAATATGCGGTGATCCCCAGCCTAACTTTTCGCGTAAGACCTTGAAGAACTCGCCCTTTTGTAAACGAATAAATCTGGCAGGATATTGCGATCGCTCCACCTCCACGCGATAGTCAGGGTAGACATAGCAACCCGCATTGCCATCGACAACTAATACCAAGCGATGACGATTGGCAGGAGTAACAACTGCTTTCTCGGTATTGGCAAATACTAGCGATCGCGAAGCCATGGAGTGGGCGCAAATAGGAATCAGCTGAAACACTGGAATCCCTGGCTCAATTACGGGACCTCCTGCGGAGAGCGCATAGGCTGTCGAGCCTGTGGGCGTAGAAATAATTACCCCATCCGCCGCAATATCGACTGGTATGTGATGTCCAATCTGCACTTCAAAGTGGCACATACTGGTCAGAGGTTCACGGTGTAGCACCATTTCGTTCAAGGATAAGGCTTCCCAAAGTAAGCCTTGAGAATCGTAAACACGCACCGCCATCATTGAGCGCTGCTCAACTACATAGTGACCCTCGACTATCTGCGCGATCGCCTCTTCCCAGTCAGTAAGGTAGGTTTCCGTCAAAAAGCCCATATGTCCCGTATTGACATTTAACACTGGCAGGCTAAGGGGCGCAATTTGGCGACAAGCAGATAAGACAGTGCCATCACCACCGAGGGCAACCACAAACATCAGATCGTGATCAAATCCGAGGGGAACTAAGCTTTCAATGCGGGTGTGACATACGGGCGCATCTGGCTTGCCATATCCCAAAATACCGCCCTTACCTGTCGCCAGCACCGCTTGGATATTGCGCTTTTCTAGCCACAGCTTCATGTCCAACGCCACACGCTCAGCAACAAGTTTTGCGTCGTTATAAATAATCCCGACTTTTGGCACGCTCAAAAGACTACCTAGACCAGTTTTAAAAGATTTTTGTTAATTTGCTAATTATATAGCAAAGCCAGAAGATTGTTCCGCCTGCATAGCAGGTGGAACAATCTTCTGGCTTTGCGTGTTTAGGGCGGCAATTTGCTGCCCTAACTATTTGAGTTCCAGCGTTCGGCAGCAGTAGCGATCGCCTGATCGCTAGACTTCTCTTTGAGCATAGCAAGTTGTAATTCTTCGTAAATAATCTTCCGTAGCTTCTCAATATCTTTGGCAGGAGGAATCAAAACTTCTGATTGAGGAAGTTGAGAAGCACTGATTACTCGAGCGCGTTCCAGTATTGACGAATCTTTGGTGGTTGCTGTGAAGTAGAGATCGCTAGAACTTTTGACTGTGGAAGGTAATAGATTTTCGACTTTTGTGAAGGCGAGTTGATTGTCAGCGTTGGTTAGATAGAGCGCAAATTTAACGGCTAGCTCTTGGTTTTTAGAAGCAGTCGGCACAGCGACATTCATCACTGCGGCACTCTTTTTGCCCGTCGAGCCAGTGATTTGTGAACCAATATCGGTGACTTTGGCAGTCTCAGGGGCATTCTGAGCAACGGATTGTAAAAATTGAGGACCAGTTAATAAAATCGCTAACTCCCCTGCTTGGTAGAGTTCTACTGCTTTACGATGACCTTCTGTTAGGATTTCGCGAGGAATTAATTGCTTCTCAAATAAATTTACCCAATAGTCAAAGGCAGCTTTGCCAGCAAGATCATTAAAAGCAGCTTTGCCGTTGGCATCCAGCAGTTTCATTCCCATCTGTACCATGGACTCCAAAACCTGTCCTCCATCCATGGTCAACATGAAAGCATATTTACCTGTTTTTGCCTTGATCTGTTCAGAAACTTTAGTGAGTTCCGTAAAAGTTTGAGGCGGCTTAGCAGGATCTAGCCCTGCTTTCTCAAATAGCGATCGGTTATAGATAGTGATGTCGGTCGCCACATACCAAGGCAATCCGAAGGTGGCATTATCTAGCTGATTGGCTTTCCAAATATTCGGGAAGTAGCTAGCTTGATCTGATGCTGAGATCGCCGTATTCATATCTACTAAGGCTTTTTTCTCCGCTAGCTTTGAGGCAAACTGAGGATTGAGATTCACCACATCGGGAGCCGTTTTGGCGGCGACCGAACTCAAGATTTTAGTTTCCATTTCTCCCCAAGGAATATCCACCCATTCCACTTCTGCCGTTGGATTTTCCTTAACAAATCCCGCAATTAGGTCAGTCATGTACTTGTCAAACTGCGGCTTGAGTTGCATTGTCCAAAAGACAATTTTATTTTTGCCAGTTGCCTGATTAGTTTGAGAGGTAGTTTGTGCGCCGCAAGCCCCTAATAAAAACAGGGTGGAAAGAGAGATAAATTTGCGGCGATTGAGATTGGAAGAAAATTTGGAGGGCATAGGGAAATAGGACAAGGTGATAGAGAAAAATTGTAACGTAGATATCCGTAAGCGCAAAACGCGGGAAGTTAAATCCTGATCAATTCTGAACCACTGGGCGACTTCTGCACATGGATTTGAGTAGGTAAGCGATCGGCGAGAGCCTGAATATGCGTGATTACACCAATTAGGCGATCTTTTTGGCGTAAAGATTCGAGAATCTGCGTTACAGATTCGAGGGTTTCGCTATCCAGAGTTCCAAAACCTTCATCTAGAAATAAGCTGCCTAGCTCAACTCCCATCGCCAACCGTTCTGATAATGCCAACGCCATTGAGAGAGAAGCCGCAAAAGTCTCGCCGCCAGAAAGGGTTCGCACGCGGCGCTTTTCGCCACCATTCCAGTTGTCAGACACCCAATAGTCGCCATTTTCGATTTGGAGAAGATAGCGATCTTCGGAAAGTTGTTTTAGTAGTACTGACGCACGATTGGCAAGTTCCTGTTGCAAACTGTCGAGAATATATTCTTGAAACTTATCCGATCGCAAGTCTTGGGCGAGAGTGTGATAGGTTTGCTCTTGCGATTGCAGAAGGTCTTTACGTTCCATGATCGCCTGAGATGCTTGCCTTTGTTGGTGAGCCTGTTCTAGCCAAGCCTTGAGCGAAGCGCGATTTTCGTTCTGTTGTTGCAATTCTTGTTCTAGTTTATGGATTGTCTCCCGCAGAGTTCTGATTGCTGACTCATCAGTATATCGATCTGCGATCGCCTCCTTAACGACTTCCAATCGCGTAGTCAAGTCTTGCACCTGACGCTGATAGTCTTCGAGTTGCTGTTGCCATGCCGCTATTTGCGATCGCCCAGTTTGAGCCGCCAGAAACTGCGCCTCGGTAAGGTTGAGTTTGTTTAGTTCGGTTTGCCAATTTTCCTGATTTTGACTATCTTCGATAGCTGCCAAACCATGATTCTGTTGGGCTTTAGTGGCAGTCGCTTCACTCTTAACAAAATTTTCACGGGCTTGTTGGTGAGCAGCTTCTGCGTTTTGGAGGCGATCGCGCAATGCTTCTTTTTGCTCGGCGATTTCTTGTCGCAATGCTTCGTAGCTCTTGCCTAAGGTGATGTCTTGTAACTGTGACGCGATCGCTTGCACTTGTTTCTGCCGCTGGGACCGCTCTTGAGTCGCTTTTTGCAGTTCTACTTCCGCAAGTTTGAGACTGTCTCGACTTGCCATGAGTTTAGTTTCCAAGTTCCACACCACATTCACTAACTCACTTTTAGCGGCGATCAGCTTCTGGTACTCCAGTGCTTGCTGTTCAAGTTTTTGGCGATCGCTAAGAATAGAGTCGGCTGTCCAATTAGATTGCAGAATTTGACTAATCTGATTATGCAGAGTTTGAACTTGCGTTTCTAATTCAGAAACTTCGTGCGATCGCTCTTGCCATTGCTGCTGCGAGTTTGCCAAATTAGCGGCAAACTTTGCTATATCTTCCCGCAACCTTCCCAATTGTTTTTCAAAAATATCTTTCTGCTTCTTGAGTTCAACTGTGCTGATTGATTCCATTTTGACAAGTTCTGTTAATCCCTGAATAGAATAACTGTTATTACAAACAGGGCAGTTGTCACCATCATGGAGTTCTGCGCGTAAAGCATTGGCATGATTGCTTTGCAGCGCTTGCAAATTTAAGGATTCAGCTTTAATCAGATCGGCACTGACTTTACTAAAGCTATTTTCTAATTGAATAAGGAACTGTTGATTTTTGGTCAATTGCTGCGCTAATTCATCTTTTTCTCTTTGCAACTGCTCAAGTTTTTGCTGTTGCTTAGCTAAGCTGTCTTTTCGCATCCGCCACTGAGCAAGGGGTTCCGCAGCTTGACGCAGATATTCGAGTCGTTGCGGATTATTATCAGAACTAGCGATCGCCAGTTCCATTTCTTCTAACTTTTGAGAAGTGGCTTGCCAGTCTATTTCAGCTTGCTGATGGGCTGTGGCTGCATTTTTAAGAACCTGCGATCGCTCTTGAAAATTTTGATCGGCACGTTCCAATTCCGATGTAAATTGTTGCTGCTGTATATACAAATTTTCGGCAAGGGCGAGGTGACTTTCCTGCATCGCGATTTGCTCTTGAGCAGTTTGGGCATGGTCGCGAGTTTGGTTAAGAATTTGTTGTTGCGATGCTAAGTGAGTTTGAGATTGGCTAAGAATTTGAGTCGATTGGGTGAGTTCGGCGATCGCGGCTTTTAGGCGCTGACGACTCGACTGCAAAATTGTCCAAGTTCCTGCGATCGAGTTAGCCATTTGAGCATGGCGCAATTGCATTTCAATGGCTTGAATTTGTTCGGCATCTTGACGCAATTCTGTCAATTTGCCCGTGATTTGGATCTGCTGCTGAAGTTGAGCAAACAGACTTGCTTCCGATTCTAATAATTTGTGATTCTGTCTATTTCTCTGTTCTAGTTCAGGAATAGCTATTTCCAGAACCGCTAGTTCTTGTTGCTGAGCGTTAATTTCCTCTAGGGTTGGCGCTTGGATTCCTTCTATAACTTTCTCTAAACCTTCACGCTCTGACTTGTAACGACTTGTGCGATCGCTTGCCTCTTTCCGCATCTGTTCAAAAATTTGAAACCCTGCCAATTGCCTCAAGATCTCGCGGCGCTTGCTAGCCTCCCCTTTGAGGAATTCGTCAAACTGTCCCTGCGGCAGAATGATCACACGGGTAAACGTATCAAAATCCATGCCAATAATTTCTTCAATCTTCTCAGTGCGATCTCTCCGTTCCCACACACCATCGATTAATTTATCAAGCAAAAACTTCTTCTCATCGGTTTTGCCGCGATTGCGCCATGTGCGAATTACTTTATATTCAGTTTGACGAATCTCAAACCGAAATTCTACTTTTAACTGGGTCGCCCCTTGGCTAACTAATTCCTTTGATGAGTTGGGCTTATTTGCTACCTTGTCATATAGGGCAAAGGTAATCGCATCTAATAAAGAAGTTTTCCCTGCGCCCGTTGCCCCCGTAATCGCAAACAAATCAAGGCTGGCAAAATCCAATACTTGACGAGTACGAAAACTGGTAAATCCTTCAACAATTAGTTCAAGAGGGCGCATGGGGTTATATGAGGCAAATTAAGTTGTACCAAACAAAGAAATGGCTACGCCATTTCTTTGTTTAAAAAACCGCACTGGGTTTGTTTTTTAATATATGAGTAGCTAGGCATAAGTAACCCAATAAGTAAGTGGCGGCGCGAAGCACCGCCACTTACTTATTGGGTTACTTATGCTGTTTTTGAGGGCGCGGCGAAGCCGCGCCCTCAAAAATTAGCTTCCTATGCAACTTCTTGTAGTTTGGGCTGGCTTTCGACCGCCTCAATCTTGGGTTGCAGGACAGGCGGATTAGCTAGATAATCTGCAAGCTGAGCTTCAATCTGTTCACGCACAATCGAGCGATATTCCAAGAAATGCTCACCCTGAGCGCACACTGAAAGATAGCTGGTAACCACATTTGGATAGCGCTTCATCAAATCAAAGAGATTAATCCAGAACTGAAAACGGGTTTTGCGAACAAAGCCCTGTCTCCAACACAGAATCAGCAAGGCTCTGATCGCCGTCCAATCGGTTCTCTTTTTCGCATCAGTTTTTTCTCGCTTGATTCGCTTGTACTGCGACTCACCCAAAATCAAGAAATGGCGATAGGTGCGATTGAGAAAGACTAATGGATCATAAAGAGTCCAGAAAGCATGGACATACTCGGTGGCAATGTCTTCCAAAGGACGAGTGGGCATGAAGTTCATCAAAGTAGCCTGATGCCCATTACTATTTTGGGTAATCATCCTTCCTTCTTTATTCAAACGATGCCATAGCCCTGTATCAGGTAAAGCTTGCAGCATACTAAACAGAGCCGTAGGAACCGCAGTTTGTTCGACAAATTGAACAATGCGATCGCCTGCTCCTTTCTTTTCACCATCAAAGCCGATGATGAAACCAGCCATTACCCGAATCCCTGCTCTGGCGATATTAATCACCGATTCTGAAAGTGGGTCGCGGTTATTTTGGAACTTCTTAGTCAGCGCTAGACTATCAGTGTCAGGGGTTTCGATGCCGAGGAAAACTGAGCCAAAGTTGCACTCTACCATCATCTGCATCATTTCAGGATCTTGGGCAAGATCCACCGAGGCTTCGGTCGCAAAGGAGAAGGGATAATTGCGCTCCTTCATCCAAGGCTTCAACTCTTGCAACATCACCTTCACATTGCGCTTGTTGCCGATGAAGTTGTCATCCACCATAAAAATGCTGCGTCTCCAGCCGAGATCATACAGACGTTGCAGTTCCGCCAGAATCTGAGCAGGAGTCTTGGTGCGAGGCTTGCGTCCATAGAGAATAATAATGTCGCAAAATTCACATTGGAAAGGGCATCCACGAGAGAATTGCACTGACATTTCCGCGTAGCGATTCATTTCTAATAGATCAAAGCGCGGAATCGGCGTTTCTGTAACCGCAGGTCTTTCCCCATTGGCGCGTAAAATGCCACTGCGATCACCTCTTTCAATTGCCTCAACAAACATCGGCAACGTAATTTCGCCTTCATCAAGAATCAAGAAATCTGCCCCCGAAACTTTCGCTTCTTCAGGTAAAGCTGTGGGGTAAGGTCCACCCACAGCAACTAATTTGCCGCGTTGCTTCGCTTCTTGAATTTGAGCTAAGAAATCATCTTTTTGGACGATCATCGCCGAGAGAATTACCACTTCCGCCCATTCCCATTCGGCTTCAGTGATGTCCCGCACATTGCGATCAACTAGCTTAAATTCCCACGTCTGGGGCAAAATTGCCGCAACTGTAACCATTCCTAGAGGCGGAAGCTGAGCCTTATAACCAACTAATTCCAGTGTTTTCTCAAACGACCAAAAGCTCTTGGGAAATAACGGGTAGACAAGTAAAACACGCATTGTTTGTAGTTGGGGCTTGTTTTTAATTGATTGTGAACTGCAATTATTATAAAGGGTGATGCAAGGAATCTAATTTTGCTGCTGCAACAAAGCGGTAATACCAAATACTCAATGAATGTTTGAAAGCGCGGCGGAGCCGCGCTTTCAAACATTTATAATCAAAACAGTAGGAGCGTCCTAGAGAGATGCTCCTACTGTTTTGATTGATTTTTATGGGTCACCCGGGGCTCGAACCCGGAGCAAATCGGTTAAAAGCCGAGTACTCTACCATTGAGTTAGTGACCCATCGTGCACTTGTATCGTTAAGCGCTTGGCTAGTCTATCACGAAACTAACAAATAACTCCAGTCAAACTAAAAGGTCTTACTTCAGTAATTTTTATAGAAACGGTCTTACCGATTAGCTCAGCTAATGTTAGCCCCGTTGTATTTTCTGTAAAGGCAATCCGATTGGTGCGCGTGCGCCCCATGACTTGGTTGGGATTTTTATGGTTAGTCCCTTCGATCATGATTTCTTCGATCCTGTCCGCATAGCGCTGCGATCGCAGGGCAGCGTTTTGATTGACCGCGTGGTTTAGTCTTTGGAGGCGATCGCTTTTCACTTCTTCACTGAGTTGATTTTCCCAGACCGCCGCAGGTGTGCCAGGACGGGGTGAATAGGCGGCGGTATTTACCAAATCAAAACCGATGTCATTCACAATTTGCACAGTCCGCTCAAACTGCTCTTCAGTCTCCCCAGGAAAGGCAACAATTGCATCAGCCGTAATTGCCGCATCAGGCATAACTGACCGAATATCATCAATAATGCGGCGGTAGCGCTCATGGGTGTAGCCGCGAGCCATTGCTTTAAGAATGTCGTTATCCCCCGACTGAAACGGGATATGAAAGTGTTCGCAAACCTTGGGCAATTCGGCACAGGCTTTGATTAGCCGAGAGCTGAAATAACGGGGATGGCTAGTGGCGTATCTAATGCGATCGATGCCTTTCACATCATGGACGTAGTACAGCAAATCTGTAAAGGTAATCTTGCCGCCAACGCCTGCGCCAATGCCACCTGCGGGCAGGTCACGACCATAGGCATCAATATTTTGACCTAGCAAAGTAATTTCTTTGTATCCTTGAGCTGCCAGCTTTTCGATTTCTTCACGAATTACCTCAGGAGTCCGCGACTGTTCGCGCCCACGCACTGATGGCACAATGCAGTAGGTGCAGTTCTCATTGCAGCCATAGATCACATTTACCCATGCTGACACGGAGCTATTGCGCCGAGGTGTGGTGATGTCTTCTTCGATATAGGCTTCTTCAGTCGCCACAACCTGATTGCCATTAAAGACGCGCTCTAGCAAGTCACCAATCCGATTGACGTGCTGAGGACCCATAACTAGATCAAGTTCTGGGACTCGGCGGAGCAGTGCTTCGCCTTCTTGTTGGGCAACGCAACCTGCTACGACTAAGGTCAAATTAGGATTATCACGTTTACGTTTGGCTTGGCGACCTAAATATGAGTAAACTTTCTGCTCAGCATTGTCACGAATGCTGCAAGTGTTATACAAGATTAAATCTGCTTCTTCACTTTCTTCCGTTGACTGGTAGCCCATATTTTCGAGAACGCCTGCCATGCGCTCTGAGTCGGCTTTGTTCATTTGGCAGCCGAAGGTGACAATGTGGTATTTCTGAGCAGTCATGGAAGTGTTTAACCAAGCCGAAAATATTGCTTTTCCATTCTAAGCCCAAAATAGTGGCGTATTACGCCTTGGCAATTCTTAACTCTGACAATCTCAAAACCCAATAAGCGAGTGGCGGCGCTTTG
>MNZA01000104.1 GCA_001873375.1 Oscillatoriales cyanobacterium CG2_30_44_21 | reverse complement strand
GTGGGAAGGGAGTAAGCGTTGTTTTTTTGAATCAAGACTGACTAGAACCCGACTGAATCAAGGTCTTCTGAAAGATCCTCCAGAGTCACAAAGCTTAGTGTTGCCGCTGTGTCTTTTTTATCAATAGTTAATGAGTTCATGTTTCCTAAAATTCGCTCGATAGTCACCATGCCCATGTCTGGAGTAATTTCTGATGTTTGATTAGGCAAAACTTGGGGAGCATTAGCTGGCTCTTCTTCATTGATTAGCGCCAACAATCTATCTAAACTCTGCTTGGGGATTTTTGACTTAATCGCTTCAATCTCAGTTTCAATAGTCCCAGTTTCAATAGAGTTAACGGGCTTATCTTCAAAGCCAAAGTTACCAAATAGATCATCTCCAAATTCGGCGATAGTCACGTCTTCAGTTTGAGGAATCTCGGTAAGAGTCGAAGTATTTTGTGGACTGACCTCCGCAAAGCTCTGGGTTGAGTCAACTAAAAAGTCATCAAATAAGGAATCCCCAGATACAGTATTTTGAGTGAGATCACTAATAATTTGTGGGCTATCTGCTGCGTAGGCGAAATCATCAAATAGTGAATCGGCTGTATCTGCTAAGTTAATTGGATCTTGATTGACAACGTTATTAACTTGGTTCATTTCCTGAACCTTAGCTGTATTTGGTTCAGGAAAATCATCAAATAATGAATCTACTGTAATTGAGTCAGAACTTGGGGGGGCTTGATTAGTAGGATTATTGACTTCCTTCACTTCCTGAACATCGATTGGATTTGTCTCAAGGAAATCATCAAATAACGAATCGGCTGTGTCTGGTAAATTAATTGGGACTTCCTGAGTATTAGCGATATTCGGCTCAGGGAAATCATCAAACAATGAATCTACGGTAATTGAATTTGAGTTTATGGTTAGTTCGGCATTTGTAGTTAAGGTTGGAACCGAATTTTTAATGATCTCAATGTCATCATTTTTATCCTGATCTTCTGAGATTGCGATCGCCTCTGGAATACCCGTATTTGTAAACTCTGGAGTAATTAGTTCTGCAACAATTTCCTTAGCAATAATATCTTGACTAATAGCTGCTTTAGAATTGGCGGCTGATTTGGCTAGATCTAGGGTAATGACCTGATGTTCTTGTGTCGCTTCTGCTTTATCTTGATTTGGTTCTAAAAATATCTTAGTGACTAGACGGATTTTTGCTCTTTGCCACTGCTGTCCAGGTTGCAATATAGATAAATTGGTAATTACTTGATCGCCATGTTCATCTGTTTGACTAGATTCGGCGATCGTGTCTAGGAGGCTCCGCAGATTGGGATTTGCTGCTACTGCGGCAAATAGAAAACTCGGCTTACTTATTACTTGAATTAATTCTGTCAGAGTGGTCAAGCAGCGAACAGTACCAACCTGCTCATCGGTGAACCGCACAATAATATCTTGATACTCTTGTGAGTTTTGTTGAATTTGAGAAAATTTTTGTACCAAGATAACTCCCTTAGGATTCCTTGCCAGATTTACATTTTGAGACTGCGTCATACTTAACTGCTCACTGGGTTCAACTTCCTCTGATTGAGCTGACTTTTGGTAGTCTCCCAGACTAAATTCATGCTGCCAAGCGAGATAATTGTTGTCTGAGCGATAGGTCAAAATCTTTACGCGCTTAACTTGCTCTACCTGCAAGATCATCATGCCCCGATGAATAATGGTGACAACTGCTTTTTGATTTGGGATCTGGGCTGCTTTTAAAAAGATATGTAGACATTCAGCTTGAATTTCTGCTGTGGCGTGAATACCCTTGGAGGCTAATGATCGATTGATCAAAGCTGCGATCGCTTGGGGATCGCCACTTTTTGCCAATTCCATAACGCTTTGCTGTGTCATACCCTATTCCCAGTTAGCTAAAGATTTTCTCGTGACTAGATCAAAGACGCTGTAAAATTTCGCAATTCTTTATCTTACAGAGCCACTCTAAGTTCTCAGATATATCAGACCTTTGTAATTTTCGCATCTAAGGTTATGACATTTCCTCAGCATTAATTCCTAATAATACCAAGTTAGGACTTCCACACAAATAAAAACGTCTCGCCTGCCTAGCGGGCGAGACGTTTTTAGGGTTTATCGCGTTCTGCGCCCAAACTGATAAAAACCTTAAAAGCGTTGCTTCGCAACGCTTTTAAGGTTTTTATTGTGGTTCGCTTGAATGGCAAAGCGCGGTAAGCATAGAGGACTAGTCTTCGTAAAGACGGCATTCTGCCGCATCAGGATTGTCGTCGCAATATACCTCTAATGAGTTCTTCTGTTTTTCTTCCTGTGGAGCTGATGCTTCAGCTTCTAATTCCCCTAGATGATCCCAAGCTTCCACACATTCCTTGGAACCATCGCCACTGATTTCGCAAGTAACTCTAGCTTGCTTTAATTCTTCTTGAATTTTTTCTTTAATATTACTCATGTACTTTCTTCACTATTTGTAATTTAGATACTAGCAGAATGGGTATGCTTAGCCATCATGCGTCAGAGGTAGCGAAACATTACCTTCTTTTATGAAAAATTAAGGAACGGCTAGCAGAAAAGTTTTAAAAGCGCGGCTCTGCCGCACTTTTAAAACTTTTCTGGATTTTGGTATAACTAGAAAAATCCAAGTGCTGACGGCAACATTCCCACCAAAACAATAAAGCCAATCCATACATTTTGACTAAATATTTGTTGGTATAACTGATCAGGGATTTTAGCTTGAGTTAGTCGGCTGTACTGCCATGTCCAAAGCAAGGCGGATGTCACACAAGCAAGGTAATAGGCATAGCCAAGTTGTAGCTCCCAACCCAATAAAATCAAGCATCCGCAGGTGATCGCAAAAAATATGGCGATCGCCAATGTCACATACTTACCAAAAAATAAGGCGCTAGAGTTAACTCCAACTTTTCGATCATCTTCGCGATCGCTCATTGCATATACCGTATCAAAACCCATCGTCCAAGCAACCACGGCAACCCACATTTCCCAAACATAGCGGTCTAGCCCACCTGTAACCGCGCTCCAAGGAATTAGCACCGCAAATCCCCACGCGATCGACAAAACCAATTGAGGCACTGGGAAAAATCGCTTGCAACTAGGATAAATCACGATTACGGGGACAGCCGCACAGCAAAGCCCAAAGCTGAGCGGAGTGAGATAGGTCGAGAGTAAAAATGCACATAGCCCTGAAACCACTAAAACGCCGATCCCCACTTGAATCGATAGCGATCGCTCTGCTAGCGGACGGCTTTTTGTACGTTCTACCAATGGATCAATGTCGCGATCCCAGAGATCATTAATAACGCAACCTGCGGCGCTAGTTGCCAAGCTGCCCAGAATTACTACAATTAAAAGATCTAATGGCGGCGTTTGCTGTTGCGCTTTAGCGGCGGCGACAGTAGCCCATAAAGCAGGCAACATCAGAATTAAGCGTCCTGCGGGTTTATGCCAACGCAGTAATCGAATCACTTTCCAGAAAGTCGATTCTTCTTGATTTAGTGGGCTTGAGGTCATGGTGAATGCTGATGATCTATCTGGTCTAGTTTTAATGTAGTACCAAACAAAGAAATGACGTAGCTATTTCTTTGTTTGTCCTAATCCAATCAAGTGGCTAGGGCTATATAACAAGACTGGCGATGGCTATATTTTAAGCAAAGTAGCCGATTACAAAAGTTTTCAGCATTGTTACTCTACACAAAGTCATTTCTTAGCCGTACATACAGCGCTTTGCGCTTAATTAAAACCTAGAGAAACTGAAAAGGCTGTATTGCAATCTAATGCCAAGTTAAGCTGGGCTATTTCTTAACTTGGAAAACCCCTACTGGGTTTGGCTTTTAACTCACAAAAGTGCAACAGCACTTTTGTGAATTGGTGTAAAAAGTATCAGAGTTGGCAATGAAATTAATTAAGTTTGCGATTTCAAATTTCTTAGCTGTTGCTTTGCTAAGCGCATCTTTAGCAAATTCTGTCGCCTCACAGGTAAAGCAAAGTAGTTTAATTACGGGCTTGACTGATGAGTTAGTTGACGATAAGACTTGTCAGAACACAGGGGGGATTTTGGCATACGCTGAAACCAAAGATTACGCACTATATGTTTGCGCTGATCTAAAAGATGTTGCGAGTCCTCGCTATTACCGTAGCGTTAATAAGAATGGCACTTCTGGCGTTTCGCTTACAGCCAAAACTTATAATCCCGATCAAGGAAATTATTTTGAGTTTTACAATGGCGACTATGTATATTTGCTCCAAATTCCTTCTAAAACCATCCAAGATCCTGTCTTAATGGTGGAATTTCCTGACGGTTCTGGTTATGAACAAAAAATAAACCGCTTTTTAATGAGTAACTCGCTATTGCAACGTGGACTGAATTTGCCCATCAAAACTGATACAAGATAAAGAAATAGCGTAGCTATTTCTTTATTGAAAACCCATATTGCGTGCCGATACTCGTAAGTAGCTACGAATAATTAAAACCTAAACCCAGAAGTTGCGCGGGCAGCACAGCTTCCTAGGTTGTTAGGTTACTTATGCCTCGCTACTTACATATGCTAAAATCTTTGCCTGACAGGGGAATTAGCTCAGTTGGTAGAGTGCTGCGATCGCACCGCAGAGGTCAGGGGTTCGAGCCTCCTATTCTCCATTCTCAAGTTTTTCATAGCCGTTGGTGTCAAAAGTCAGCGCAGAGTGTTGTATTTGATGATCATGCGTGATCCAGATCCATGGAAGAGCGAGATAAAATTATTTAGGAATATCCAAATGGTTATTCAACGCAATATCTTAAATCAATGCAGAGAGAAAGATGAATCTGAATCGCCGTAAGTTAATTTCTTGGTTTGGTTTGGGATGGTTAGCAACTTTGTTGCCATCTTCCTTAGGTGGGTGTAGTGTAGCGGCTCCAAACGCTGCTACTTCTGAAAGTGCTACTGCTGCGCCTAGTGGTGGCTTCAAAGTGATTGGCACAGTCGCTCAGCTTAATACGAACGGCAGCTTGCTGTCTGGTGACAAATTGATTGCGGTAGTCCGCGATCCCCAAGATGCTAAAAAGGTCATCGCCGTCAACCCCACCTGTACTCACAATGGTTGCACTGTCCAATGGAAAGAGGCTAGCAGTGAGTATGTCTGCCCCTGTCACGATGCAAGGTTTTCAGCTAGTGGCGATGTTAAGGGTGGTCCGACAAGTGAGCCTCTGCCCAAATATACTGCCAAGATTGAGAAGGGACAAGTATTGGTCAGTTCGCAATTAAAAAATTAGAGGCGGCGAGAATCGCTGCCTCTAATTTTTTAATTGCGTAGCTAGGCATAAGTAACCTAAAACCCAAGAAGGTCGTTCCGCCC
>MNZA01000199.1 GCA_001873375.1 Oscillatoriales cyanobacterium CG2_30_44_21 | reverse complement strand
TAAGGTCGCAATGTCTCAAAATCTATCTACCCGCACAGCCAATGCTGAATGTCTGCGACCCTATGAACCACCAAAATCTGAGCCTATGTCGGCAATTGGCAGCAGGATTGGCTATCTGAAAGCTTTACTAGAAACGCCTATTTTGCGTAGGAGTAAATCTGCATCGGAAATTGCTAGCTTGCAAGCCGAACTAGAAAGATTAGAACGCGATCGGCAGACACACTCTAGTCCCTAGTTAATTCATGCTCTTCTGATGAGATGATTTGTCAGCAATGGTTCTCGAATATGTTCATGGATAATTTAAGTTTGGTAAATCCATTGTGCGCAATTGTTTAGCACTCGCGTTGCGGAATTACTTAGAATAAATTGCTCCGAGCGTTGGACGGTGCTTTGCCTAGATATATCTGTCTTGAATTTTTAGGTATATAAATCCAGTCAATTTGTTGCAAACGTACCTTTAGAGCAGACAGACTAACCCCTAGCTCATCTGCCATAGCTCGTAAATGATTCCAGTTTTGTAAATTTCGTCCTTTGCGAGTCTCTTCTAGAAGATTACGAGGCATTAAAAGCGATCCGGCAAAATAATCTGCTTGCCATTCTATATTGCTGCTCTTTGTCCTATTTAAAGATCTACATAGAAAAGGATGACTTTCTTTAGAAATATCTAATCCGAGTTCTTGCTGTTGAGTAAGTCCATCCGCCTCATCCTGATTGATGTGTAAAACCCAATGTCCTATTTCATGGGCGATCGTAAATGAGGCAAACCCATTAGATTCCTTTAGCTCTGGAAAGTCTTCATTAATTTCGATTAGTCTTTGAGAGGGAAATATTCTTGCTGCAATTTTCCCATCACCATCTGAAGGTATTTTTTCCCAAACGATTCCTAAATCCAAAAAATCTGCAATTCTACTAGGATCAGCTCTTCCATTAAAAGATCGCTTTGAAAGAGATTGTATTTTGAGCAAAACTTCGTTAGCTTTATTTTCGATATCTTCTTTTCTAGCCCATAAAAAAGGCTTGATTATACTCAATTTTTTTTCTCCTGTTCTTCATTAATAGCCAAGTCAAAAATATTACGGGCAAACTGAGGATCTTCATGCATACGCCGAAATAACATAGGCATTCCTTTGTAGTTCTGCTGGAGTAATTGTTCATCTCGTTCTGGAATCCTTCCTGCAAGAAAGATCAACTCCTCTGGGTTTAAATCTAATTGAGTTGCTAGATTCCTGATCACTTCTTCTTTAGGGGGATAATCAGCACGGTTATTTTCTAGCTTAGATAAATAGGTAAAGTCTAGTCTAACTAGATTGGCTAGTTCACGCTGACTATAACCTTTGTCCTTACGAGCATCGCGAATAAGTTGCCCAAATTGTTTGTTCACATCATTCTCCGTACTTGTTAAACCATTATATTTTGACTTGACTAAAAAATCAACAAAACTATTGACTAAAAAATCAACATAGTTTAACCTTGCTAATAGAGTTGAATAAAAAATCAAGTCTATTAGGACACTATATATGGTATTTACAAAAAAGTGGCTACCGTTTGCCAGTTATGGTTTAATGGCTGAGTTTATTCCAGCAGTAGGGCTAGAGTCTTTTCACTGTGATATGCAACGGGGATATAAAAGAGTAAGAAAAAAAGAGTCTGAGGTTGGAGCTTTACTAGAAAAAGATACAACCCCTCAAAGGATAGGACTATTAGCCCAGCAAGCAGTTTATGAGTTTCATCATCATCCCGAACTGAGCACTGAAGAGAACGGGATAAAAAATTTGGTGGAAATTTTAAAACTAGATGAAGAGTCTTATACAGTGCAACAAAGAGTTACTCAAATTCTATGCAATTACCGTGATAATCCAGTGCTACTGGACAAAAAAATTATTAAGCTCAGTCATGGTGATGAAGGAGTTCCCGATGGTCTGGAGATAAATAGTCGCAACTATTTGTTTCGCTTATTTGCGGCAATGGATTGCATCTTTAAGGAGCCTGACGGTACTTTATGTATCCTTGATTTTAAAACTGGAAAAAGTGATTTTGATTCTCGGCAAGCTTATATTTATTTACTAGCGGCGACATATCTCTATCCTGAGCGTAAGACATATGCCTTATTTTATAACTTAGAATCTTGTAAATGGTCAGAGAAGCTCTTTGCTACTGAAGTTCATCTTTCTGCTTTGCAGACTGAATTAGCCAGACTTGCTAAATCTCATGAGTTAGAGAAGCAACTATATCGCAATGAACCTGAACGGTTTTCAGAAATTTTTGTGCCAAATTCGGGGTTTGCTTGTAAGTATTGTCAATTCAATTCAATTTGTTCATTTTCTTTATGCGAGGTTGTAGCATGAATACCACGACTAATATTGCTCAAAATTCAACTGTTTTTTTAAGCGAGATCGCAACAATATCTCATTCCGAACTAAATTTGTTAAGGTTTCGTCTTTCACCACACATTAATGAAAGAGAGATTGGTAATCCATTAAGTTTTCGTCTTTGCCGTAAATTTGCGGAGATCATAGTTATTTGGGATCAAGGAGATTTCTTTGCGATCGCAAAACCACAGCGGCAGCAGAATATGCCGACAGTTGCTCAATGGCGAGAAGCAATAGACAGCATTCAAGATGAGATGAAAGAGTTAGGAGATCGTCCTTTTTCAGTTCAAGTTGTTAACTCTGATGAAATCAGTCCAGAAGTATTGGCAAAATTGGCTTATCAAATCCTGAAAATTTCTCGTCCATTTTCTCATCCGCCTTTTAAAAAGCAATCAGTTCAAGTAGTCCGTAAACCTAATTTTTGGTCGGAAACAGTCGAAATTAATGGCTTAATACATCCTGCACTGGCTTTAGGTGTTAGTAGTGATATTCTATTTCGAGGTAATCTTGCGGAGTTTTATCAAAATCATCCTCAGAGACAAGATCCTGAGAAGCTTTTAATTGGTCTAAACGTACAGGATATAGATACTGGTGGTAGCGGTAGGATTGATAGTATTGTTAGCACAATTCAAGAATGTCGCGATAAGTTGATCAACCTTGCTGTGGGTTCAACTAGTAAACAAGCTTTAAATGAAGCCCCAGACGATCAGCCTGTCGTAGGTATAAAATTTGGCAAAAATAAAAAGATATACGAGTATGCTCTTGCGGCTCTAAGACCTCGTGTGACAGAAGATACTGATGATCGCTTTGATGTTAAATATGGGCAGATTCTGAAGTCAACGAAGATTCCCTATAGCGAGAGGATAGAATTATTAAAGGGATATAAGCTGTCAGCGACAGCGAAGCTAAAAGAATATAGCTTGCAGCTTTCAGCGAGTAGCCTTAACAGTGGAAAAAATGCAAGTTCTTTTTGGCAACCATCTACACCGATCTCTCAAACTTCTCTACTATTTGGTAAAGGTTTTCAAGGAGTGCAAAAGGAGATTTTAAAGGGACTAACTAAAGGCGGTGTTTATCGTCGTCATGCTGATTTAGGCGAAAGACCTATTAATATAGTGGTATTGAAACTGTGTAATCAAAAGGTTGGTAGCTTTTTAAAAGCTACTGAAGATAGACTAAAGGCTTACGGATTTGACAATCAAGTTGTGGAACCTATAACTCTACAAGTTTCTAACCTTGACGGTGCTGATGCAAGAGTACTTTTAGAGAAAGAAATTGATCGGATTGCTGGTTTTGGTATTCCGATTGATATTGTGTTGGTATTTCTGCCAGAGAGCGATCGCCATGCAGATAAAGAAAATGGTGGTAGTCTTTATCAAGCAGCATATTCCCATCTACTAAGACGTAAAATAGCCAGCCAAGTAATCTACTCTGACACCTTAGAGAAAGATCATAGTCATATTTTGAATCAAGTGATTCCAGGTGTACTGGCTAAGATGGGAAATCTACCTTTCATTTTGGCTGAACCACTGGAAATCGCTGATTATTTTATTGGCTTAGATATTTCTAGAGCTTCTAAAAAGCATTTGGCAGGAACTATGAATGCTTGCGCTAGTATTCGACTTTATGATCGACAGGGTGAGTTTATTCGCTATAGAATTGAAGATTCCTTAATTGAAGGTGAGGAAATTCCCCAAAGATTATTGGAAAATCTATTGCCTGCATCTGAATTAGAGAACAAAACTGTACTGATCTATCGAGATGGTCGATTTTGTGGTCAGGAAGTCTCACATTTACTAAAACGAGCTAAAGCGATCTCTGCAAATTTTATATTAGTTGAAAGCCGAAAGTCTGGTTCGCCAAGGTTATATGGATATGGACTTAGCAACAAAAATTTAATCGCTCCTGAAGTTGGATTAGCCTTGAAATTATCTTCCCATGAGGCAATTTTAGTTACGACAAAAGTTCCGCTTAGCATTGGGGCTCCTCGTCCAATCCGTTTAACGATTCATAAGGAAGGATATCCTGCATCAATTGAAAGTGTTCTTGAGACAACTTTGAAACTGACACTTTTACATCATGGTTCTTTAAATCCACCTCGTGTACCTATGCCTATTTATGGTGCAGATCGAATGGCTTATCTAAAATTAAATGGTATTTATCCAAGTGTTTTAGAAGGTGATCGGCAGTTTTGGCTATGATTGCACGCTATCTACCTTACTCAACTTTTGATGTGAAGCGATCGCTTTTATCTACAATAGTCTGTTAGCGATCGCACTTAATGAGGGGGCAACGCACGAAACTGGCAAATTTGTACTAAGGGATTTGCGATTTAATAAAGTACCAAATATAAAACCAACATTGGTGGGGCGGCTTTGCCGCCCCACCAATGTTGGGAAATCTGAATTGGTATTTTATTTTCTCGCAAGTCCCTTAGTGCAAAAACTTAGCTGATATCAATATTAAATGCACGGTGATTCTGGCACAGGTTATCGCACTGAAATCAGGCTGAAATCAAGAATATCCATTGACGACATTGCCCAGTGAGGAAAGTAGACTTTTTCCACTCACTAAAGTTTGAATTCCAAGTGAAATATTTTCTATTAGCTAGAAGATAGGATAGCAAAGGAATATAGCCTTAGTGTACAAAAAATTCCTTTTGGTGCGTTGACCCCTTTATCTGAGACTTGCTAACTTCTCATGGATCGCCTCTTCGATAATTACCTCCTTATAGGGGGCATCAGCTTTACCAAGCTCAAGCTGTAGCTGCAAATGATACCTGTCAAGCTGTTTTAAGACTTCTTCACTGAGTTGAAACGTTGATTTGCGTATTGTTGACTTGCTGACTTTCTATCTTGTCAGATTGTTGACTTGATAACTTGTCAGCTTGCACTGTCGTAATTATTCACTTTACAACGCCTATTTTTTGGGTGGGAAGGGAGTACAATAGCTTCCTGCTCAAAAACTGAACTTGCCACTTCGTGAATTGTCGTATCCTCAGCTTGCTGACTTGCTAGCAAAAACACTCTCAGTTGAGCTTAGAGGATCATTGTCATCGGTTAAACGGGCGCGTGGTTTTGCCATTTACTTTTCTCCTGCGGTGATGAAATCAGAGATTGCTTGATAAGGTTGGACTAGTTTTTTGTCACCTGCATACACATTGATAGGTTCACCAGCAAGATTTGATTCGGCAAACTTGACGGACTTTGGCACAGGCTCGAAAACATGAATATTTTGCAATCGTTTTTTCAGTGAAGCTAATACATCCTGAGTCATCACAGTTTGCATTTCTGCCATCGTCGGCAATACTCCCAAGATTTTGAGATCGGGATTTAGTCGCTTTTGGACACTTTGGATTGTTTCTAATAAAGCTGCCAATCCCTTAAGAGCAAAAAACTGACATTGCACAGGGATTAAGACCGCATCCGCAGCAGTTAGTCCGTTAATTGTCAGCAATCCTAAACTAGGTGGGCAATCAATCAAGATGTGATCGAACTGATGCTTTATTGGCTCGAGATATTCCTTTAATAAACCAAAGTTACCAACCTTCGACAAAATCTCAGGTTCACCTTTAGCTAAGTTGATATCACTAGGAATGAGGCTAAGGATGCCTCGATGTTGCCATCAAGGCATCCTTAGCAGTAGCCCGTTCAGTGATCATTTCATAGCTAGTGATCTGATTTTCCTTGACTTCAACACCCAAACCCGTCGTCAAATTTCCCTGCGGATCGAGGTCAACTACTAAGCAAGAACCAGTTTTTACTAGCAGTCCACCAAGACAGATCACCCTCGTAGTCTTTGCTACACCGCCTTTCTGATTCGCACAAGCAATGATCATAAAGTTATATTGTTAACTTGTTAGCAATATATAAATACAGCAAGCTATTTACTCAAACCAATGGGGATTATCTTTGAGATTTTTAGCTTGAGATTTGCCAATGAGAATACATCCTAGTCTGTAGAAGTGTTGTGTCATTGCATCGCGATCGCTAAGCTGACTGACCGTAATTGTGATCACACGGTAGTTTTGGTTTTCTAGAGTTTCGCGAATTTCCCGATCGCGCTCTTTTGTTGCCGTATTTCCATGAAAGGCTTTACTCATGCCGTCCAGATAGATACAAACTCCATCAAAAGTATCATTTGGATCTTCATAAAAAAAGTCAGGAGTTGTTGTGCCAATAGGCTTACCGAGATCGATTGGTCTCTGCACATCTGGATCGGGAAACCCAGCCCGTGTCAGCATTTCCTGAAGTTGAGACTCAGCCGCATTAACGGGTAAGTTATCGTTAGAATCTTTAGTAGCGGCAGGTTGTTTAGGTGGAATGGGATTTCCTTGAGTGAGAATATCGCCCCATTTTTGTAATGTTTCTAGGGCGACGTGGCGATTGAGATGGCGATGGTAATGGGCATTACGGAAGGTTAGTAGGCAGTCTACACAGGCGCGATCGCATTTGGAGGAACAATTGCCCACAATATGCAAGGCGGCGGCGATGATATCGACCCATTTAACACGCATCAATTCCAATAAAGCTGAGCCACCAGGCATAGGATCGTACAAGATCATATCAACTTGTTCTCGTCCTGCTTGCCCAAGCGCTAAGACTTGAAGATCGTCAATATCCATATCAAGAACGTTAGATGCAGCCTGACGTAAAGTTTCGGCGATGCTATAGGCAACTTCGCGATTGTCGCAGTCTTGAATGATTAAAGTTTCGGCAACTATATCGGAGAAAAATCCGACATTGCTTGGTTTTTTGCCACAGCGATCGCCATGATCTGTCAGAAATGACTCGATTTCAGGTTGAGAAGAAAAAGGTGATCGGCTTTGACCGCAAACTAGACACACTGGATAACCAAGATTGTTGCCACGGACTAAAC
Organism: Oscillatoriales cyanobacterium CG2_30_44_21; assembly: GCA_001873375.1. Lineage (GTDB taxonomy): Bacteria > Cyanobacteriota > Cyanobacteriia > Pseudanabaenales > Pseudanabaenaceae > Pseudanabaena. The sequence goes on along the minus strand of MNZA01000199.1, from coordinate 15,766 downwards.
TGGCTGCGCCAACATTCACAAGTCGTAGGTGCATACCCACAAGGAACGAGACATCTTTTGTTCCCCATTTGTAGCTATTACCGCCATTGTGTTGAGCGCGATCGTATCCCATGATTGAAACTGGTAATTGGAACCGAAAATCCTCCTCATCGGAAATATTGGATTGGTGTGGTAAGTCAATATCACAAATTGGGACAGCCGAAAAACTGGCGCTACTCATGCTTTGACTACTTTCTATTTCTATTCCTACCTCACGGATGGCTTCGCGCTCTAGATCGACTTGAAACTCAGTGGGATCGATCGCTTGGAGATGAAAGTAACGTGGCACAAAACGATGACCATTGGCATAGATTAAATTGCCAGGGACATATTCTCGTAGAGCCATTGCGGCGGCTCTGGGTAGCTCGAAGTCATTGATCCAGCTAGCATTGCGCGGAATTTGGGCTGTACCAATTACGGAGCCAACATCTAATCCATAACCAGGAAGAAAGCCCTCGGCGGCAAGGACGCTATAGGTAATCGTGTCGTTATAGCCTTCAGCTTCACTTTTGCGTCGGGTTTGAATACCTTTATATTTTTTGATCAAGCGATCGCAACGTTGCCATAGAGCGTCTTGATCGAATTCAAGTGTTCCTCCTCGAACTCGCTCGGCATCTAGGCGATTTCTTTGGGTAATTGCCCATTGTAATCGTCGCCATAGGGTTTTGATTACTTCTGTGAGCGCGGAAGTCATGGTTTGAATATGCGATCGCAAAGCTGTTTCGGTGACGGCACTTTTGTCGGCATCTGACCAACTTTTTGTAAAGGCGGTCGTGAGATGATCGAGGATAATATGTTCGTACTTTTCTAGGAGAGTGCTTAACTGTTCAACAGAGAGCGGCTCGGAGCGAATTTCGCCTGTTTCGTGAAAGAGATAGGACTTAATTTGATTAGGGAAACAGTGGTTGATAATTGCGGTAATTTGGTCGCGGTCTTCAGGTGTGGGGAGTGAGGGGGTAAGGGAGTGGGGAGTGGGGGAGAGAGTGATTTTGCCTTTAGAGAGTTGATACAAGATCGTCAGTGTTGCAGAATGGGCGTGTTTGCGTACCATCAGCGTATTTCGTAAGTTGAGACTAGGTGGGTTGATCGCCCCATCTAGCAGCTTGAGGGGATCGAGAAAATAGGCGCGATCGTGGCTGGCGGGTCGGGCGTAGGAGATATTTACCGCCATACGGAATCGTCTGCCTGCACGTCCTGCTCTTTGCCAATAGTTGGCAGGGAGTGGCGGAATATTTCGCATGAGGACAGCATCGAGGGAACCAATATCCACACCAAGTTCCAATGTGGGCGTACAGACAAGAGTATTCATTAGCTCTGATTCCCCTTTAAATTGCCGCTCAATTATTTCGCGCTGGTCGGTGGGGACTTGGGCGGAATGTTCGCGGGGGCGGAGCATGGTGAATTGCTGATCGAGTACGTTTAAATCATAGTCATCCTGATTTTCTGGTTGATATTGTAATTTGCCATTACAGCGCCATGCCATACAAGTCAGGCGTGGGGTAGCGCGGGGATGAGCGCGGCGACAGGTATTGCAACGATAAACTCCTGCTTCAAGTTGAGGATTGGGGGCGAGGCGCAGTTTATCGGCATCAATTTGGTGCGCTCCTTCACAGTTTGATAGTTGTTTTCTTTTCTTTCCTTTAGGTTTGTTATATAAGCTAACGGGAACTAGAATTTCTAGTTCATCGGTGAGCAACTTCCAGAGGTCGTTAAAAAATTCTGGCATTAACTCATTGTCAACACCCCAATTGCTAACTGCTTGTCGTGCAAGGGTATTACCTTTAGCACTTAGCCATTGTTGAATACGAGTCTCAGAGTCTCCATTTTGGCGTTGTAGTTTTAAAGCTTTGGGAACACCTTTTAATAATGGGAGGTAGCCACGCGAAATTTCAAAGTCGCCTTCTTGCCAAAAATTAGAGAAAATCTCTTTTTCACGATCTAGAAGAATATTCGATCGCCTTGCATTATCCAAAAGAGAAGCTACCCCATCAACTAGTTCTTGTGGGGAAATACCGAATAGATTTGACCAGTGCTGAAAGAAAGCGAGATCGGCGGTGAGTTTGGCGTATTGAATTTGTAATCTACCCCAAGGTTCTAAACCAATGCGTTGTTTGTTACCTATGGTAATTTCACGCAAAATTTGAATGCGGAGGAAATACTTGCGCTCTTGACTATGCCTGACACCTTCGGCTTCTTTACGGGCGGCGTTCCATACTTCAGGGACTAGGGCGCGGCTCAGGGAATCGTCTTGATCGAGGAGGTCATCAAGATGGGCGGTGAGATCGCCGATGGAAACTGCGCCCTGTCTGATCCGTTCGTACATAAGCGATCGCAAACGGTAGCGGCGGGAGTGGTCTTGCATCCATCCTGCTTGAAAGGCGGCATCTTGGCGATTGTCGGCAAAGACGAGTAAGCGTTTGCGATCGGCATGATGGATCATGTTTTGAGCGAGAACGTGAACATCGGCAACGGTGACGGCACGGATGGGGCGGGATGGTTCGCGATATTGACCTGCCCATTGCTTGCCGATCGCTTGACAGGCGACGCAACTGCTGAGTTTACCTTCTTTTTCTTGAACGGTTTTTTGTTGAATCGCTAATAAGGAAACGAGTTTGCCGACATGACCGCAACCATCACAGCGATCGCGTTGAATGGAATGCAGAGTCCCACAATGGCGACAATAATAAACAGTCGATAGGCGTTTGGAAGTTTTCCCTGAAACTTGAGAAGTTGAGCTAGAAGTTGACTCTTCATCTTCATCCTCTGGCTCACTGATCAAGCGATCGCATAGTAATAACCTCTTACCTTCGTTTTCATGAGAGAGCGATCGCCAGATTTTATGCTTACCAACGGCTTCTCCTCCTTCGGGTTGTTTGCCTGTGTAGTGGAAGTCGGCAGCATGATGCTCAAAGTAATGCTGACCGCAAGTTGTGCAAGTGAGGACTGGTAAGGTATGCAGTCCATCGCCTTGTTCGCCGATCGCATCTTCGGCTGATAGCCATAATTTTGGTTTATCACTGTGGGGAATCGTGACCACAGCACCGCTAACACCACGCACAAAAGCATGAATGACTGGACGCAGTAATGGTCTACCATCTTTGCGCGAGGCGGCTCCAAGAGCTAACCAAATTAAGATTTCTTCTTCTGGGATATCAAATAAAGGTCGGTTTAGGCGAAGGGCAAGCTGTTGTTTGAGTTCGCTGATGGCTTTGGGCTTTTTGAGTAAATCGGCTAATTCATAAACTAACTGATTGGCTGAGAGATTTTCGTAGAGTGCTTCGGGGGTGTTTGGGGGAGTGGGAAATAGGGAGTGGGGGAGTGGGGTATTTTGTTCGATCGCATTGAGGACGGATTGTAATAGAGCTTGGGGAGTGGGGAGTGGGGCGGGGATATGACGATTTTCTTGCCAAACATCGCGTTCATATTCTTCGCCTACCAGTTCGACTCGTTCGGGTTTGACACCAAAAAACTTTGCCGCGAAATCTTTGCTTTCTTTTTGGGAGTGGGCGGTGGGGAGTGGGGAGTGGGGAACGGAACTAGAAGAAGATATCCTACTCCCCATTCCCTTACTCCCCACTCTCCCCATAACCTTCGGATCGACAATAGTTGCTGAGGTGGCGATACAGGTGACATCATCTTGAGTCTTGCCGCAAAAGGTGCGGAGGCGGCGGATTAGACAAGCGGTTTCAGCGCCGATCGCTCCTGAAAATGTATGTGCTTCGTCAAATACGAGAAACTGTAATTGAGATTTGTCAAACATTTCGATGTCTTGCTTACGGGTAAGTAGCAGTTCTAATTGTTTGACATTGGTTAGTAAGATCCGTGGCGGATTACTTTGCATTTCTTGCCGCGATACCCTTTCTTCGTAGGGATGAACGGCGCTAGTTTTTTGGTCTTGTGCAGATTTTTTGCGTTTGGCTTCATAATCAGCACGGGAAGATCCTTTAATCATTCTTCCTGTCACGTCTGACTGTTGCCTTGGGGTTTTACCGATATATAGTCCGAAGGAAATTCCTGTTCCTGCTAATAAGCCTCTGAGCCGATCGCATTGATCTTCCGCAAGGGCATTCATGGGATAGACGATGACGGCGGTGATGCCTTCAGGAATTTTTTGATCGCGCAGTTTTAAACAGTGGCTAATGATCGGATATAAGAAACATTCGCTTTTGCCCGAACCTGTGCCTGTGGAGACGAGGGTGGTTTTGTTTTGGGCAATGTGACGAATGGCGGTTTCTTGGTGTCCATAGACGGCGGGATAAGGAATTAGGTTTTGCATATGAGGGTGCAAGATTTCCTCATCGACAAGTTGGGTGACGCTGGCTCCTTCTTTAAATATTTGGGATAGGCTGATATAAGGACCCTTGAGCAATGGACTTTTGCGGGTCTGCTCTAGGTTTAGTAGCGATCGCATTTGGTCATAAAGATTTTTGTCGCTAAAGGGATAAGCGGTAATTTGGTAACGCAGAAAGTCTGAGACGACTTTTTCGGTATAAAGAATGGGGTTGAGCATTATATTTCGAGAATAACTTTTAAAGATTGTGCTAATTGCTGAATATATGAATCTTCTAGTTTGCCGATCGCTTTAAGTACTCTAGATTTATCGATTACTCGAATTTGCTCGCAGAGAATTATGGAATCTTGAGAAAGTCCACCGATGCCTTTGGGAACAAAGACGTGTGATGGTAACAATGCCTTACGAATTTTGGTGGTAAATGGCACGATGATTGTGTGTGGGCTGACTTTGTTGGCGCGATCGCTTTGGACGATAACGACAGGACGAATCCCTGATTGTTCTGTGCCGATCACGGGATTGAGATCGCACAAAACGATATCGCCTCTGGTAACTGTTACCATTGGATATCTCCTTTGGCTAGTTGATCTTCGTAGGTTTCTAAATTTTGGAGATAGTTGCTAAAGTCTGATTCGGCAAGGGGTAGAGATTCACTAAATTGTGTCCACTGTTGCCAGCGTTGGTTATTTTGTTTGAGCATCAGAAAGTCAATAAAATCACTTACTTCTTGAGCAAGTTCGCTAGGAAGTTTTTGAATTTTGGCGATCGCTAGATCTTGGACGGTCATGATTTTTTCCCTCATTTTTTCCCTGCTTTAACCCTAGATTATATTGCCAAATAAGTCGGTTGGGAGTGGGTTGCCGAAGAGGTCAGTCTGGATTGGTGGGGCATTGGGAGTTGGGGAGTTGGGAGTGGGATGATTGCCAAGTAGTTTTTGCAGGTTGGCGGCGTGTCTTTCGCATTCTCGCCAAGAGGTTTCGGGTGTGGATTGGAGTTGCCAATCGAGATATCTTGCGCCTAGTTTTTCGGCAACGGGTTGATGGGTTTGCGCTCTGTCGTCATGCCCTAAGCCATAGTCAGCGAGGCAGATCGTATCGGGTATCATCCATCCTTCGCCGTTGTTGAGGTTGAGGAAGGCTTCTAGTCCAATTTTTTTGAGTTCTTGAAAGGCAATTTGGGAGAGAACGGTATGGCGCAATTCTGGATCTTTGTCTTTGTCGATTCGCCAAAAGCCTTTTGCATCAAGGGTACGCGAGTAAGTTTTGTCGTTGATTTGTTCTTTGGGAAGGTCGCTGTCTTTGAGTATCCATGCAAAGTCTTCTATTTCTAATCCATAAAGTTCGGCAACGATCGCATCGAGGATGCTCCGCAGGCGGAGGCGTTCGTATGGGGTAATTGCCCAAAGTTGTTGCCAATTGCTGTTTTGATTGCAGATTGGTTTTAGTGTTAACCAGTTTGTAGCAAACTTATTACTTACAAAATTCAATTGAGCCACAATGATTTCAATATTCTGGCAAGCTTTGAATGGTATTGGTAGTTCTTCAATAATGAAATAATTAAGAGATGTACCTCCAAGTCTTGATCTTAAAGCAAAGTCAAAGCTATATGAATTAAGAACTGCACATAAGGAGAGATTGTTTTTTGTTTTGTTTTGGACATTTAAAATCGGAACTTTATTTCCACATGGATAATCAGGTATGACAGAGCTAATAAAAGTCCTTGCATCCGTTGTGCGAGCAATATCTCTGAATATTGTTCTCGATTCTCCTAAAATTTTTCTTCTTTCTGTATAATCCTCAAACTTCATCAGAAATTGTGGTTTGACTTGCTTGTTTTCAAAAGAGATTTCGTGCCAAATTGCTTTCAATCCTGTACCGCTAATCCAACCTTTTGCACTAAAGTCGAATTGTTGAACCATAATTCCTTGATACAAAGGTAAAGCGACATCTTCGACATTAGAGATTTTGGTGTAGTGGGTGCGATCGCTAGACAAAATCGCATTATCAGGAACAGTACCCGCTAACTCATACCAATCCCCTTTCAACCAATGCCCATACTCATCTGCACGATAGCCCTTCGCCTCCCACTGTGGACGCGGCGGAAAGAGCTTAGAATCAGATGTCATATTAAAATCGCCTTGCTGATATTGAATACCCCAACCCCGATCCGATTGGTCGCCGACGAGGACACCATTGGCATACATTTTTTCTAATACCAGCAAATCGCGATCGCTACGAATTTCTAGAATCGCCTTAGAATTTGGTGAAAACTGCGCTACTCTCGCGGCGGGATAGTTGAGAACATAGCGATCGGGATTTTCCCAAGTCGATAGCGATCGTTGCATAAAAGTCGCCTTGATATTCTCAGTTTTACCACCCTTGATCACAATCACAGGACAGAACTTAAAGGAACGGTGAATATTAAAAATTCCATCGCGATTCTCAAACCCAAATAACCATTCCCATTGATTGCGCTCTAGAAATAGCGTTCTTAAATTTGTCGAACCCTTATCTGTGTATACCCCCGAAGGCACGATCAAACCCATCTTGCCGCCTTGACGTAGCAGAAAAACAGAAAATTCTAAAAACAGTTTGTAAGTATATGGCTTTCCTTCTCCCTGATATGAAAATGGGTGAGAAGATGGAGCATAACCTTTTTGTTGATGTCGTCTATTACGCCAGAGATCATGTAAATTCTGATTTTCAGTACGCGATCTTGACAAGCTAAAACTATTACCGCTTTCTATACTTGGATCTCCAAAAGGAATTCCAGCATATTTAAAATAATTACCAAGAGCTTTAAAACGTTCGCAATAAGCTAACCAATCTATCTCTATCTGTGGATTATTTGTAAAATATTGCTTCTGATAATCCAAAGCCTCCTGCTTGCCATAAGTCCGATATAGCGGATCGATATTCGAGAAAAATTCCATTGAGTTTGGTTGTAACGTCTCCCAAGGCGGATTACCAATCACTGCATCAAAACCAGCGCCAGCAAACACATCAGGAAACTCAATTTCCCAATGAAAAAATCGAAATTCCTTCGCGATGTTATTCGCAATCTCCCGCACCTGCTCAGAAGGATTAAAAAAGTGATTAGGAGTCGGTGCAATGAGATCCTTGTCTAAATATTTTCCAGACCAAAACCAAATCGCACACCACAAATTAAACGCCTGACGCAACTTCTGGAACGCATCAGACTTCTCAATCCCTAACTTATACTGCTCCTGTTGATAATCTGGTTGATGCAAATCACCATGCAACTTATTAAAAAGCTCCAAAGCCTGAGCATAAATCTGTTCGGGCGGTTCAGGTAAATACACCTCTGGAATATTTAAACGCATTTGCGGATTAAGAACCTCTAAATAACTCTTTAACTGATCCTTCACCTCACCATTGCGTAAATCCTTAATCGCCTGTGTCCACTTATCCCCCACCTGTTTACCCTTGTTCTCACGGAAATGATGCACAGGTTTGTGAGTCTCATCGCCGCCCTTGCGCTCCCAAGCCATCACAGGATATTCCCGAAACTGGTCAAACCAACAACCCACCAACGCATTGCCACACTTCAACTTATGGTCTAAAAATCCAAAAGCCAAACTGCGATCCATCGTCTCAATCCAGAGCGCCATCTTCGCCAACTCTACCGCCAAAGGATCGAGATCCACCCCATAAATGCAGCGTTCCACCACATACCGCTTCAGCCGCGCCTTCAGCCTCTCCTCAAAATCAGGATGATCGCTCAGCACAGGCAAAGTTTCTTGCAATAGCGAATTTGTCCCCGTCCCATCAGCTAATCTGCATAAAGTGCGATCGCCATGCGCCTCAATCTTGCCATAGTGCCATAAACTCGCATACAGCGCCTCCGTCAAAAAACGCACCGCCGCCACAGGAAAAGAACCCGAACCCATCGCAGGATCGCAAATTTTGAGGGACAAGATTATTTCGGGAGGTTTGGGAATTAGGTTTTCGGGGGAGTGGGGGGTAGGGAGTGGGGAGTGAGGAATATTTGCCTTGGGATTTTGGCTATTCCCAGATCTGGCAAAGCCAGCATCCCCACCACTCCCTACTGCCAAATCCCCACTCCCCACTGCCAAATCCTCACTCCCCTCATAAGCTAAAGAAAGCAAAGTTTGTCTCACCGTCGGCACGGCAAGCTGTGGGCGCGTATAAAACGTTCCCGACCCTTTGCGTGTTCCACCCCAACGCACCAAATACCAAGCTTCAGGCAAAACAACCCGCACCACCAAAGCCTTAGCCAATTGTCGCGCCGCATCTTCATACGCCTTACCCTTGAGCCTTCCTGAAACCAGCTTACCCACCTTCACCGCCCGTTCCGCCCAAGCTTGCGATCGCGCCATTACCTGCTGATAGCGATCGCCCTCACTATCGCCGCTACCATCTAACTCCACATCTAAATCACTTTCTTCAACCTCTTCTTCTAATTCTTCAACCTCTTCCACTTCATCATCACTAACGGTATCCTCATCCTCAGAATTTGATTTATCCTTCTGTTTTAACTTCTCAACTAAAGAGGCGATCGCCTTATCGGTCATATTCTCTAGCCTTGTCAGAGGCAACACAGGTTGATCGCCCAAATTTAGAAATACCATCGGCTGATCGCGATCTGCCTGACGCAGTTCAAAATCCAATAAGCCCTCATAGAGAATGCCAATATATTCCGAAGACAAATCTGAAAAATCCACAGGTGCTTCTACCCAAGTACTACCGCGCCCCTGACGCACTTTGACCTTACTGCGAGTCAATAACTCCAAAATTTTATGCACCACCGCATCAGAGGGACAATTTGCCAAATTCTCAAAGGCGGACAGCGCGATCAAAATCGGATCGTCAGAAAGGCGATCGCTGGGTGCAAACAAACTACCACCATAGGCAGGAATCGGTAACTTCTCGTGAGCCGAACCCAGATAAACCAACCGAAACAAGGCTAAAACCCTTGCCCAAGCACTCTCACTACTTCGCAAACGCTCCGCCCCGCGTCCACCCGATAGGCGATCAAGTTGTTCGCGCAAACCTTGAATTCCATAGGAATTATGATAAATCCCATTCTCACGCGGCAGTAAATCCCTCGCCTCCGCAAACAAAATAATCACCAAGCGCATAATCGTCCGTGTCGCCGCGATATAAAAATGTCTGGGTGTCAGGGTGGTTCCCGCACAATTACCCTCTAAAAGTTGCGAAATTCCAGAAGAAGAAGACTCGATTAGCAACTCAACCGCCTTACGAACCCGTTCACCCAAAACATCCGAAAGCTCAGCCTGTCCCTGCCGCGAGGCACTAATAGCCGTAATTAAAGGACTTGGTTTATCTGTTGATGCATAGGTCAGCGATCGCCGATTTAGCAATGACTGCAAAGCGATCGCCTGTAAACCTAGCTCCCCCTCCATAAACCAAAAGTTGAGATCCCATTCACACCAAGCATCATAGTCAACACCAGCATGAATCAAGCGCCATTGTTGCCCATTAGTTAGCAACGCAATTTTATAATTTGCCTTGCGTAACCATTCATTCACCCGCGACACCGCCCGCTTGCCCCGTCCAATTCCTAATCGCGCTACTTCACTTTCCACAAACACAGGTAAAGCCCCGCCGTTTACTTCTTGCCAAACCCGTTGTGGCTTAATGCTTTCACCCGTAATTCCCTGCCGCGCCCAACTGCGATCTAAAGCGCTACTCTTGAGCCATATTCCCCGATTTGGATTTTGATCTGCGTCTTGTCCTAATCCCAAAAAACCTTCTAACACCACATCCAACAAAGCAGATAATTGTGGCGATCGATTACTCGTATCGCCACCCTGTTGCCACTTTACCACCTCACGCCGTAGGCGAGCTAGGGCAGTAGGGTTTAGGGAATGGGCAGTAGGGATATTAATTTTATTGCCCCCACTCCCCATATTCCCCACTCCCCATTGCCCATTCCCCTGAAAATCTTCAAAAAATTCCGTCAACTTCGCAGGTGCAATCAATAGTCCGCCATGATTGAGCGAAGCCCACCAGTCATAGCTACTAATTTGGCGATCGGGATTGAGTGTTGTGATGGTATTCATAATTTTAGGAAACTTCGACTAACTTGCCTTCAAGAAATTTATGCAGGATGCTAGAAACGTATAGAGAGTAAGGAATACCTTCAGCTAAGGCACGTTTTTGTAGCGATCGCAGGTCTTTATCTGAAACAGGAATATTGATTATTTGATTTTGGGCGAATGTTGCCGCCGCAATCTCTTGGTGCTGTGCGATTTCAGCTTGCCAATTTGCCGAACGCTTTAAGCGATTAGCTTCAAAAGCTTCTAAAATTTCCTGCTCTTCTGAATCAAAGTTAGTCATGGTGATCACCTAAGTATTGTTTGGTAGCTTTACGACTAGGAATAATTGTTTTTAAAAATATGCCCTCCTCAGATTCAATAAACGGAACTAAATAAGCATATTCCTCAACCATAACCACCGAGATTTTTTGGTTTGGATAGCGTTCTTGGTTTGGGTGATCGAAAACATCAACCTCATCACCATTTTGAATATGAAAGACAATTTCCTCAAAACTAATGCCTCGTTCTTGTTGCAACAATTTATTTTTTTCGGGATTCCAAAGGTAATACTTCATTTTGGTAAGCGTATCTCCACAGTAACAGGGAAAATCTGAGCGAAGCCCATCAGTCATAGCTGCTAATTTATCTCTGTTCTTGAAATAGATTTTGAAATGGTTCTGTATTTTTCCAGCGATAGGTATTGAAGTCTCGGTAATCAACAGAAAGAATACGACCATGACCTATTTCTTCCGCTAAGATCACTAACGAAGCATCAGCTAAATCCATTGGTAAATCCCTATATTTGTCCATAAGTTGTTCGATGCGAGGGCAATGAGTTGGAGCCAAATCGAATATTTTCACCATTCCTGCTGTAATCTTGCGGATAAATAATTTCGGTGCATTGACACCGATTCTTTTTTGCATGAGATAGCAAGTTTCTGTAACTACGCACCAAGTTGTAATAAATTCTTCGTTATCCAATCTTTGAAATAGTTGCGTAGCTGATTGATGGGCAGCATCTTTCTTATTGGCAAGAGCAAGCCAAAATCCTGTGTCAACGATGATCATATTTTTCATCAAGCTCATTGCTTAGGTAAGTTTTATAATTTCTGGATAGATCGGGTTCAGCTTCCATGCAACCAATGAAATCTGACCAATCTTGTACTTTTTTCTCTAGAGGTTTTTGCAGATTTGAAAAGTAGCGTTTTTTAAGCACATCTACGAGATCGAAGATGATTTGCTGTGCATCTGGGGGAAGTTCCGCAATCTCTTTTTGGATAGTTTCTAGTTTTAACATAGGTGTTTTCCTCCTAATATCTCCTTAATTTGGTAAGCGTATCTCCACAGTAACAGGGAAAATCAAAACTGAACCATGCAAGGTATGGCGCTTTGGCAACAGCAGATTAATCGTGCGATCGCGTTCCTGTTGTAAAAACTGCTCAAGATCCTCATAATGTCGCCGCCGCCTTGCTAACTCATCTTCGAGATCGCGTAGTTTTTCAGACTGTTGGCGCACATCCTCGGCAAATAGCGAGAGTTGACTCATATTCTGCAATAGGCGATCGCGTTCCTTTTGCAACTTCTGAAGCGTTGTCTCACTAGCCGCCTTCTTTACTTCGGCAAGTCGATCCTTAAAGCGTTCCTTTTCCGTGGCGATCGCCGACTGTTTGCGTTCTTTGAGGCTTTCAATAACTCTTGCAGTAAAATCTTGAGATAGTTTGTTTAACAGCTTTTTAACATCTTGTTCGACATCGCTCCATAGTTCCCGAACTCTTGCCAAATTAGCAGCAATATCAATCGCCTTAGCGCGATCGCTTGCCGCAGGTACATGGGGTAAAACTTCCCCTAGTTCCCCATCAATTATGGGAATCCGAATTGTCCGCACCCAATGATGAAAAGTTTCGCGTAACTCATTGATCGCCATTTCTTCGACTGTGAGTAGTAAAAGCGCATCAGCACTTTGACCATTAATGATCGGCATATCTCCAGAACGTAATAACCAACGACTTGTGGTTTTGCTCTCATTAGTCTGATTAGGAAAGCGCGATCGGGCAAATTGGAAGAGCGCATGGTGATACATCGGATGTCCGAGATGTAATAAGGCGGTGTCTTTGGCTGCCCGAAACACAGGGCGATCGTTGCGATATTGCACAAAATGATTTGGATCGAACACGATCGCAGGCAATGCGCCCAAAGTGCCATGACTAGACTCAAGACGAAGACTATCGTTGACTAGATTTTCCCATTGCAACGGAATCGGATATTTTAAACGCGATCGCCCCAGATCGTCGGTTGGTTCCAATCTTGGTAAACCCGCACCATTGATTCCTAGCGCAATCTCCAAAGTGTCCCGCAATGTCTCTGGCGAAAAGTCCAGTTCGGCACGAAGTTGAGCTAAGGCGGCTAATTCCTCACCCGCTTGTTGATCTGTCAATTTAGCGGTAATCGGTAAAGCAATCCTGCCACGCTGACTCTCAACCGCCATATCTAAATCAGCGATCGCGCGATCGGTATCTTCAAGGTCAGCAAATCTTCGTTGAAAAGCAGCATCAAATACATCACCCATGGAACCCAGTTCTTCGCGGATTGTATTTACCTTCTGGATAACATGACCCAAAAACTTAAGATCGGCATTATCTTCACTCGTAAAGTGAAATACCACCACATCATTCGCCTGTCCATGCCGATCTAAACGCCCGTTGCGTTGATCGAGCCGAGATGGATTCCAAGGAATATCGTAATGAGCAATCAAACGTGCCGTTTCTTGTAAGTTTAAACCCTCAGAAGCAGCATCCGTTGCCACCAGAATCCGCACCACATTATCAGGATCGTTAAAGGCAAGTTTAATTTCTTCCCTCTCGCGATCGTCCATCCCCCCAAATAGTACCCGCACCAGCCCTTCTTCGGGACTTGTTTCTGCAAGAGCTTTAGTTAAACGTTCTTGCAAATAATCTAAAGTAGTTTTGTACTCTGTGAAGATCACTAATCGCTCACCATTACGCCATTTTGTGCCATCGCGTAAGTATTCACCGATTACCATTTCTTGCAATCGATTCCATCGGGCATCCTCTGACGGAAAAGCGCCTTCATTGCCCATCAAACCATCTTTCAATAGTCCTAAACGCTCTAATGCTAGATCGATCGCTGCAATCTCTGTTTCTAAATGCGGAATCAGTGGTTTCAACCATGCGCCCACTGTTCGCGCTGCGTGTTGCAGCCTTCCCTCAGTTTCGCGATCGTCATCAATATCCGCCGCGATCGCCTTTTCAGCAGCCTTGAGTTCCATATAATCGGCAATCAGCGACTCCTTAATCCCATCTTTAAACCTGATCCAAGAGTTAGCAAAGGTATAGGGACAAGACAGCAATCTTTTGTTAAGAACATCTACCGCGAAATTGCCAGCCAGTTGTTCATGACGGTGTGAGGCAGCAATTAACCGTTTTACCGCAGTCCGAAAAGCATCAAAGGCGATCGCTAGATTCCGTTCGCGATTACCAAAAAACAACGGAATTGGATGCAACTTGCGATCGCCAAAGCGAGGTGTTTTCCCTGCTTGCTTGTCTTGCTCGTTAATTTCCCGCTTGAGACGACGAATCAGCACCTCAGAAGTACGCTGTTGCATCGCTGGCGTAAAATCACTCGTCTGGGTAAACCTGACTGGATCGAGTTGTTCCAATAGTCCCGAAAAACAGCGCGTATGACCATTGTGAGGCGTTGCGCTCAGAAATAACTTATGCTCAAACAAAAGTGAAAGCGATCTCAACATCTCCGCTAGATCGCTATCCTGCCCAAAATTAGAAGGCATTAAGTTATGCGCTTCATCGACAATTAATAAATCCCAAGGCAACCTTGCCGATCCATCTGGTTGCGAACAAGCTGCTCGAAATTGTTCCAGCACATCAGGTTGACGCAAATAATGGTAAGAAGTGACAATCCGCGAAAAAGTCCGCCAAGGATTGACATCCAAACCCATCCGCTTTTGTAAAGCATTGGTTTCCGAGCGATCGACAATATCAAAAGATAAAGAAAACTTAGACTTCATTTCTTGCTGCCATTGCTTCCGCAGCGCGGCAGGAGAAATAATCAACACCTTACGAATTCTGCGCCTAAGTAACAACTCAGTCAAAATTAGTCCCGCCTCAATCGTCTTTCCCAAACCGACATCATCAGCCAGTAACAGCGAAACACGCGGCATCTGCAAAGCTCTAAGAAGTGGCACAAGTTGAAAATCCTCCACCTGCACTGCACCAAATAAAGGCGAGGCGATCGTTTGACTTGCCACAGAGCCATCAGGCAATAAAAAAGGCGAAATAGCTGTCCAGCGTACCGCACGCTGTAACGCATCAAATTCTTGCCCAATCATTGGTGGCTCAGTATCTACCTTTGGCAACGCCGTCGGCTCCAGTAAACTGCGATCGATCTCTCGCTCCCAGATCACACTGTCTTCCCGATGCCCACTCCCATCGGTATATTCCAGTGAGACTAAATGCAGTCGCCCCTCAGTGGCTCCATCAAATGGCTCGACTGAAGTAACCAATGCGCGACGATTACGCACGGTTGCCAACATTCCGATTCTGGGACTATTGGGTTTTCTATCTCTGGGGCGATCGCTCACGTATCTCTCTAAATTTACTGAAAAATTAAGTGATTAACTTACTTTAACCCCTAAAAGCTTAATTATTACGCTTGTCTGTCATAAAACTGAGTTTCATCGTTGACTCAATAATAAATTCAACGAAATTCGCCATTCCATCATTGTTAAGAAAAATTTTGATTGTGAGTCTATTCGCCCGAATATCAAAATAACTAGCTATATTTAGATTTAATGATTAATTTAGAATGTATTTAAAGCTCTAAGTTTTGCTTTTAAGTTTTTTCTGGATTTTACAAGTAAGAACGATTTCTAATTCATGTCATACACGGGATTTTCGACTCCTTCAATCGCAATTATTAATCAAATTCAAACTTTGCTCAAAGAGAGATACAAAGAAGGATTTCCCGTAATAAAGTTCAGCGCTCATGTAGGGAAATAGGTGGAAGTGGGGAAAAGAAGACGACGCAGGAAATCAAAATCAATCCAACGTAGATTGTGTGACCACTCGAACATGGCTACATAGAGATACAAATACTTTTTGTGAATACCTCGAAAGGGACGCAGGAAATTACGTAAGCCGATCCAAATCCCTTCCATAGTATTGCAATGTACCTCGTAAAAGCCATCGCCATCATCATCACGAGCATACTCACCTTGAGAGTGACAAACGGTCTAACGCTCACGACCAGAAGCAGGTATGCGATTGTAAGCATCAGATTCATCGGTAAAATTAAATGAGCAAATCCTCGGCGCTGGATACGATGCCGCCAACTCAATAACGTTCCATAGTCAAGTCCTA
>MNZA01000153.1 GCA_001873375.1 Oscillatoriales cyanobacterium CG2_30_44_21 | reverse complement strand
TGTTTGTCATGGTGCGGGAGAATATGCTAGAGATGAAGATGGTGATGATTTCTGTGAAGTTCATGTCAATACCATGGAAGGCTTTTGGTCGCTTTTGCGCTCTTGGTTACGTCCTCATCGTGGTATTTCTCAAGAAAAGTTACCTTTGTATTTGGGCTTCTTTGAGTTTGTTCATAATGCCAAGAGGAGGGGAAAAGCTCTGCTGAGTGCTTTGTTGGACTCTCTCCTTTCTTTACCTCCCCGAAACACCTATTGAGCCAAAATCTAAAACCATAATAATTTTTTGAATAGATGCGATATTACGAATTGGAAATTGCGTAGTGATTATTGCTACGAGTAATGTTAAGCATTTGTCGCTGTTTGCGGATGCTAGGGATTGGCAAAGCTTATAGATTTTCTTTTTACTTGTTGATAGGTATGGTGATCGCTTCTAATTGTTCATTTACCACTTTATGATTTTTGAGTGGTTTAATCTTGAAAAAATTAGAAAATAGGCTCTAAATGTACTATCCTTGAGGTGGTGGGTGTAGTTGAGACTTTTTTACAGTATTTATCAGTATTAACAAAAATATTATGGCTCTTATCGGAAGTGACGAAAATAAAATTCAACGCGCAAAAACTCGCGTGTTGTTGGTGTTGTGGGCTTTAGCTGGGGTTGATAATACGTTGGGTAAGGGTAAGATTTTGCCGCTTACACGCACTAAGGAAAAGTCGGCTGATTATGATGAGATTTTTGCGGCGTTGGAGGCGGATGGGGCGATCGCTTTGACGAGACTGAAGAATGACAAGATCAAAAATGCAACTCTGACGCAGGTGGGCTATGGGTTGTTGGGTGAGTATTTACGATCGCCTGATTTTGAGTTTGAGGGTACACAGATCGGCGCAAAAATGGGTAATTATTTGGTGAAGTGGATCGCTCATGTTCCTAATGCGCCTGTTGTGGCTGAGTCTGCACCTAAGATTGCGTCTTATGATGAGTTTAAGGCTGTGGCTTTAGAAACTTACGATCAACTGAATCGTGATTACAACCTGAGCAACCTTGTGCCTATTTATCGGATTAGACGGGCGATCGGTGAGAGTGTAACGCGATCGCAGTTTAGTGATTGGTTGCTAGAAATGCAATCAAATGAAATTGTGCAACTTCAAGGTGGAGGGGTAGAAGATGATGCACCCGATAAACTTGAAGACTCCATCCTGACTAAAGTAAGTGGGTTGCGTTGTTATGCAAAAAAATTAGCTATTTAATTGCATTTATTTTTCTTGCCTCCTCACACACAAAGTTTTGAAATAACAGAATCCTATGTCAAGTTCTGAAAATATTGATGACGCTATTAAAAATAGCAACCCTTTTTCCATCAAATTTGTTGATCAACATCACATTTGGGGAGCAAGTTTTCCCGATGTCCCAGAAATTAACGCCCATATATCGGATGCAGTTTTTAATGCTATTGATCAAGTCTCAAAAAATGAGATTCCATCCATCGGCATCATTATTTCTGGGGAAAAGGGCTTAGGGAAAACTCAAATTATCAGCCGTATCCGCCATCGTCTTCAAACTGAAGAAAAGGCATTTTTTGTCTACATGGGCAACTATGGCGATTTGGACTGTATTAAATCTGAATTTCTACAGACTTTAACTTCCAGCCTCAAGAGAATTGGGGTTGAAGGGGTAATGCAATGGCAAGAACTCGCAGCAAATATGTTTTTCACTGCTAAAGGCGATCGCCCTTGTACTCCGAAAGAACTAGCTAGTGGTAGATTTGCCTCAATCGTTAACCACAATCCTAAAACTCCTGAGAATTGGGCTAATGGGATATGTGCAAGAAAGACTGAGCTAAACAATCCCTATTTAGTCAAAGCAATTTTGTGGACACTTTCAGAAAATCATGCACCCTATGCAATTAGTTGGTTGGCGGGACAAGCCTAACTCAAGCAAAGGCTGATGAGTTAGGCTTGCCAAATAATTCACAGAAAACTGAATTAGCCACTTTCAAGACAACCTGTGAACTTTTATCTTTGATTGGGAACTACAGCAATTTAGTATTTTGTTTTGATGAGTTAGATGACCCAAGTTGTAACACTAATGGATTTACAAGAGCGCAAGTTGTCGCGGCACTGGCAAAAGATTTACGCAATGCTATTAGTAAGTGCGTTCTATTGATGGCGATGTATCCAGCGACTTTGCGAGATGAAATTAAATTGGCACAAATGCAAGGCGCATCTTATGATCGCACTGCCGACAAGGTTTTAGAACTTGATTATCTCAACTCTGATACATCAGTTTTGCTGGTGCGTAAATGGCTAGATGATTTTTACACTAGCAAAGAACTTACACCACCACATCCACTTTATCCTTTTGATGAGTCTGAAATTAGAGAGATTGGGAAAGAACGTCCAACTGCTAGAGCTATTTTAAAATGGTGTTCTGAAAATTGGAAAATTCAAGATGACTCAACTAAATTCAAGGATAAATCCGAAAATATAGATAAATCGACAAAGGTGGACGCAACAGGAAAGGAACAAACGGAGGGAAATAAATCAGATTTTAATCTTGTTAGAGATGCGTTTAAAAATGCGCTGGAAGTTGTTGAAGAATCAATTGATGAGTGCATGGCAGATAATGCTCTTGTCGGAGATGCTCTTTGGTTTTCTTTTATTTCATTAATTGATGAAGAAATTGATGGTATTGAGATAACTGATGTTAAATGGATTGATGAAAGCGCTAAATATGCTGATCAAGGTTATTTACATTTAAGAATCATTGCTAAGGAAAATGGCAAGACCATTAATATTGGTGTTGCTGCTATTTTGAATGCGACTGGAAAATTTGTTGGTGCGGCTTTAAAGCGCTTAATTGATTACAAGAAGTTTGATTTTACACGCGGATGTTTAGTTCGTTCATTACGAATTGCGAAAGGTGCTGCTGTACCACAAGAATGTGTCAGAAAATTACTAAAAGAACAGGGTGGGGAATGGGTAGTTTTAATTGAAGAGCATATCAAGCCGCTAATCGCTCTTTCTTTGGTTTATGAAAAGATTGAAGATTATGAATTGACAGAAGAACAACTGTTTGAATTCACTGCTGAAAATCGTCTAGTTATTGACAATCCTCTAATTCGGGAGATCTTGAGCGATCCTTCTGGTCAAGAACCGTCAGATCTAATTGATGATGAGTTGCCCATTAGCATTCCTAGTAACAATTTAGGTAATGATGCCGAGGAGATATCACTTTAATGATTATTCAGTCTATTGATATTTCTAATGCCTTACGCCTAGATTCTCAGATTGTTGATGGTCTAATCAAAGGAGATATTATTGCAGCAATACCTCGTACCTTTACCAATGTGGGACGAACTTTTGCACTTTATCCAGATCAACCAGACACAGAAACAGTAACAATTTCAGCTTGGGCAAGATGTGAACAATGCGATATAGTTGATAGCTCCAAACCGCTAGATATTATTTCGCATTATACAGCTATATCCATTCAACGCTTGCATGAAATAATTGCAGAGCGCGAATCATTTTTTCTCATCTATTTACGAGTTTATCGATTATCCAAATCAATTACAATTCCTGCTAGATCCCAAGGTCAATATGTAGCCTTACCTGATCGATTAAAAGTTGATGACTCGTCACCAGTATTAAGCGATCCAGATTTTGCAAGAATCAAACAAAAACTAGAAAATTTAGAGCCACCAGAGCCACTCAATGTTCAAATTCAGAGACTACTGGAAGAAGCAGAAAGCAATCATAAAATAGAGTCGTCTAAAAATCTTGATTGGATTCAAAAAATTGCAAGGGTTGGAAATTCAAGTGGTGGTCATGAATTTGAGAAATTAGTTAGGAAAAGTTTTATGTTTTTGGGATTTGGCAACTCAAATACTAATCCTAAAGCTAGTCTTGATCCAGAAGCAACAGGTGGAGCAGGTGGGATTGACCTTTGTTGCGAATATCCATATCCCATAGTTGGAGAATGTAAGGCAAGCGCTAACAAAAAGATTCCTACTGATGTTTGTAGCCAGCTTACTTATCTTGGACAAGCACATTTTCCAGCCTATGAAAAAGCAATAAAAATTATAATTGCCGCAGGTTCTCTCAATCATCATTCTAATCCAGTTGCGATAGGAAATAAAATGAACGTTATACGACCAGAAACCTTAGAAGAGCTAGTTAAACTTAAACTTACACATTCAGGCTCGATTAATCTACAAGATTTAAAATTGAGCTTAGAAAGTGAACCGTTTGGTGAAGACTCTAACTCTAAAATTTTAGGTTTCATTGAAAAAGCAAAACTTGAAATCAAACTGCGATCTCATGTTGTCAATCTTGTAAAAAATAATCACGAAGAAAAAGTTGAAGTAGAAACTCTTTTCGGTGCTTATCCATATTCAAATCCACCTAAACCGATTCGTGAACGTGAAGAACTAAAAGATATACTAATCGAGCTTTCTTCACCATTGGCGGGATATTTGGGAAGAGTTAAGGGTAATGGAAGAACAGGCGATCGCTTTTACTACTTGCGAGATTTACCGATTTGACGAATATCAAAAGAAGCTTGTGAAGCATAAAAACAAACATCAAACTCACAGAAAAAGTTTGAACGCCCAAGAATAAGCGGAACATCATTAGAAAAAGTCCAAGCGAACGCCAATCGCACAATCTCAAAATCACTTACCTTCGCTGACAGAATCAAACCTCGCGCTTTCAGCAAAGCAAGATTTCCACCCAAAACAATTTCAGTGGTTTGACTTTCCCAAACTGTTCCAAGTTGTACACCGAAATCATACGGTAAGACATTCACGCTTGAGCCAGTATCCAACAAACCAGAAACCTCAAGCGCAGAGACTCCTTATACATGAGTCGCAAGGGTAAATATGGCACGCGATCGACCACACCATATCGATCTTCCTGCCGAGAAAATGCAAACCTCTTAGCTTCAACCATGATTACCCTGCTCCACTAAACGATCTTCTTCTAAAAGTTGCATCAACTGATGAGCAGCCTAATGGCTATCATAGGGCGACCAAACAGGATAGACAGCCCCAGCCCGAAAAGGTTCTGACAAATTTTCTATGCCTCCCTCGTTAGATAAATCATTCACCAAAAACTGCATAACTAGAAACTTATCTGCGCGGGACAATTTTTGAAGATTTGGTAGTAACTCAGTAACAGACATATTTTTGTATGTGTTGAGATATAACAAAAAATCAGTTTATCATTTAATTTCTTCATAGTTGGCAGAATATTTTAGAAGAGATAAGAATAATAGCAGAACAGGCGATCGCTTTTACTACTTGCGAGACTTACCATGTGATACATAAAACTAAAATTTCATGTAAATCCAAGCATTTTCCGTTATAATTCAAATACTATGGATAGGTGTGGCCAATGGTAACAGCAATTAAGCAAATGGGAACTGTGGGCAAAGATGGCAAAATTGAACTTTATACCCCAGAGCTAAGTACAGGACAAAAATTTAATGGAGTTAAAGAATGCTTCAGAATTAGCGTGAAGATCGAAGATGATATGCCGAAGGAAATCAAAACCAAGGCGAAAAATACTTTTAGGTAGCCGACCATGCTTTTTGGGCTTGAGGGGATTAAGTTGAGCAAGCCAAAGCCCAGAAGAAAAAGCCCAACATAAAGCGAGAGTAAGCAACGCAATGAGCTTAGAGAGGCGCTCGGAGTCTTGAAGATGAGTAGACTCCAAACAAAAGCCACGGGTTTTAAAAC
>MNZA01000017.1 GCA_001873375.1 Oscillatoriales cyanobacterium CG2_30_44_21 | reverse complement strand
AATGATTACAGCGCGTTGCGCTCAAACCCAAACACATAATAATTCTGAAAGCGTTGCTTTGCAAAGCAACGCTTTCAGAATTATTATGGTAATCTCTGAAGTAGCGCGGGCATCTTGCCTACGCTACAAGGGTTAGGTTTAAGCGCAGAGCGTTAGCACCTTCTCGACAACTTGGGGCGTGACATCTTGATTTTCACCCAAAGCCACAAAGCCGCGCTTCTCAAAGCGGTCAATAATTGTGGGAATTACGTCCAGACTCACGCCATAGTCAGACAGATGCGTTTTTACACCAACCGACTCAAAGAAGTCACGAGTTTTGGCGATCGCCTGATCGATGCGCGACTCCTCAGTTCCATCTACAAGACCCCACACGCGCTCTGCATATTGCAGTAGCTTCTGATGCTTGCGATCGCGCTTCACATCTAGCATATTTGGCAACACAATCGCCAAGGTCTGAGCGTGATCGATGCCATGCAAAGCAGTCAACTCATGCCCGATCATGTGCGTTGCCCAATCCTGTGGCACGCCGACACCAATCAATCCATTTAATGCCATCGTCGCGCACCACATCACATTAGCTCTCGACTCATAATCATGGAGATCCGCTAAAGTCTTAGGAGCTTCAGCGATCAAAGTTTGCAGAATTGACTCCGCCATCCGATCTTGTAACGGCGCATTGACGGGATAGGTTAAATACTGCTCCATAACATGAGTGTAAGCATCGACAATGCCATTGCTGACCTGACGAATCGGTAAAGAGAAGGTCGTCTCAGGATCAAGAACCGAGAACTTAGGAAATACCAAAGGACTTGCAAAAAATAGCTTCTCTTGGGTTTCCCATTTGGTAACGACAGAATTAGTATTCATTTCGGAACCAGTTGCAGGCAAGGTCAACACTGCCCCAAAAGGAATTGCGGCAGTAACGGGGGCTTGCTTCGCCAGAATATCCCACGGATCACCCTCAAAAGGAATTGCCGCTGCAATAAATTTAGTGCCATCTAAAACCGAACCGCCACCGACTGATAGTAAAAAATCGACTTGCTGCGATCGCGCTATTTCCAACGCTTTGAGCAATGTCTCGAGGTGGGGATTTGCCTCAATGCCACCAAATTCTAGAACTTCAAATCCTGTTAGAGCAGTCTTAACCTGTTCATAGACTCCATTAGTCTTGATGCTCCCACCGCCATAGGTGAGTAAAATCTTCGCTTTGGCAGGAATCTCTGCGGCAATATTCGCAATTTGTCCTTTACCAAAGAGAATCTTGACGGGATTGTAAAAAGCGAAATTTTTCATGATAAGTTTTAGATATACATAGCTCTGTTTCCACCATTCATTATGTCAGATCTCACGCCTTCACAGATTTTGCAAAATCGTCTTAGTTATCAAGGGCGCAAATTTTCTTTCCATGTTGATCGCCTTCAGCTACCCAATGGTGTCGTTGGTGAATACTCCCACATCAAGCATCCTGGGGCAGGCTTAGCCGTTCCCATTACCAAAGACGGCAAATTTATACTAGTCAAACAATATCGCTTTGCGATTCAGCGATATCTCTTGGAGTTTCCTGCGGGAACCTTGGAAGTTGGCGAAGAACATGATCTAACGATCAAAAGAGAACTAGAAGAAGAAACAGGCTACAGCGCTAGCCAATGGAAATATTTGGGCGGTTTCTATATCTGTCCTGGCTATTCCGATGAGATTATTCATACTTATCTTGCCCAAGACCTCGAGAAGTTAGATCAACCTCCCGCTCAAGATGAAGATGAAGAGATAGAAGTTGTCATGCTCAGTCGAGAAGAAATTGAAGAACTATTGCGATCGCAAAATGAAAATACTAGCCTCGATGCCAAATCAATCACCGCTTTTCATTTAGCTTTGCCCTTCCTTTAAAAGTCTTGTTAGGACAAGCTAAAACTAAAGCGCCACCACTCACTTCTTTGGTTTTGTGTCCTAATGCCTGACAAGACTAACCTTAGCTATAAATTTGTAGCGCGGGCATCCTGACCGCTTTTTTAGGGCTTATAGTTAGTGCTTACTTACTTGTTTCCCCGCCTTCGGCGGGGAAACAAGTAAGTAAGCTTAAAAAGATTTATTTCTTAAACTTATTGACAATAATCAGTAAGTTTAAGGTGTTAACACAAATGAAGTTCTGGATCGGAAGTTTGACTCAGCCCCGTTTCATTGTTCATAGTTCAAATGCGTTGACAGTGATAGTTAGCTAAAAGCAGTTTTACAGAGATTGCTGAACCATGATTTGTGCCTAACCTGCTCTAGCTAGCTACCCTTTCTTCCTTTTCAAATTTAAGCGTTGTGCGCTGATTTAAAACCCAGAATGTTGTCTTTCCACGCACTGGACGGTACAATCTCCAACTCCTAGGGTTTAGTTGTGCCTAACTGCTTATAGAAGTTATTAATAATTACTTTCAATAAATCTATGACCCTTCGACAGTCCCCATCGCCTCAAGTTGTGGCTATCTGCACCAGTCAGTCTCTCCCTGGAATTCTCTGACATTGCTAAAAGTAAACAGCTTTAGCAATGTGCGGTAGCGAGTACAGCGCTTTGCACTGACTTAAAAACCAACAAGGTCGTTCCGCCCGCGTAGCGGGCGGAACGACCTTGTTGGTTTTTAGATTATTTATGCCTAGCTACTTATAAATATCGACAGCCACAATTCACCATAAAATAACTATCAGTAGATACACGTTTGGAGAAGAAAACCCTTGCGTCAGTTTCATGTGCTGGGAATGCCTGTTCACATTCAAGAAAATTATGTTGACTGGTTGGCTAATAGGCTGCAAGGCGGTCAGGGCGCTCATGTGGTAACTCTTAACGCCGAGATGACCATGCAAGCGCGTCAAAATCAAGAGCTAGCCAATGTAATCCACAAGGCAGATCTGGTGGTTCCCGATGGCTCAGGAATTGTGCTGTATCTGCGATCGCAAGGTGAGGCGATCAATCGTTGCCCTGGAATTGAATTATCAGAGCGCGTTGTGCAAGTTGCGGCGGAGCAGCAATGGCAAATATTTTTGCTTGGCGGCGCTCCTGGGGTGGTTGATACTGTGGCGACAAAATGGCAGCAGCAATGGTTAGATATTGCGATCGCGGGGATGCATCATGGTTATTTTGACGAAACAGATGAACAACGCATATGCGAACAATTGCAAAGTTCTAATCCGAAGCTGATTCTAGTGGGCTTGGGTGTACCTCGTCAGGAGTTATGGATTCAAAAGTATCGCTATCTTTGCCCTAACGCTGTGTGGATTGGGGTGGGCGGTAGTTTTGATATTTGGTCTGGCAAAAAAAATCGTGCTCCTAAGTGGCTTGCTGACAACAATCTGGAATGGCTATATCGTCTGTATCAGGAGCCTTGGCGATGGCGAAGAATGCTGTCTTTGCCGCATTTTGTGTGGTGTGTCACCAAAGATTCCATTGTGAAGCCAAGGCGCTAGTTGCTTACAGCGCTTTGCGCTTAAACCAAACAAAGAAAGCGTTGCCAAGCAACGCTTTCTTTGTTTGGTTTGGATTTAGGCTAGTTCGCTCTTCAAGTACTCAACTACTGAGCCAATTTCTACTAAGGTGGCGACCTTGGTGGCGCGATTGACGATTTCGACTTTGCCATCGGCGATCGCCTTGCCTGTGACCACGCGATAGGGGATACCGACAAGATCGGCATCTTTAAACTTCACGCCAGCTCGTTCATCGCGATCATCTAATAAGACTTCCACTCCTGCGGCACTGAGGGAAATATAGAGACTTTCGCCAACTGACCTTTGCTTAGCATCGCCAATATTAGGAATGGTGACGATCACATGGTAAGGCGCGATCGCCTTATTCCAGATGATGCCATCTTTATCGTGGGACTGCTCGACGGCGGCTTGGGCAAGGCGCGACACACCTAGACCATAGCAACCCATCACTAGAGGTAACTCTTCGCCCTGCTCGCTGGTAAATGTCGCTTTCATCGCTTGAGAGTATTTGGTTCCCAATTGAAAGATGTGACCGACTTCAATACCTCTAGCAGTTTGTAAAATTTGCGAAGGATCGTGAACAGCGCGATCGCCATCTTTCGCTCTATCGAGATTAACCACAGTTGGTAATGGAAAGTCTTTAGTCCAATTTGCGCCAACAACATGATAGTCAGCCTCATCTGCGCCTGTGACAAAATTTTGGAGAGATTCGACTGTGCGATCGGCAAGACGTAAAAACTTAGGGGAGATTCCTGCGGATTTATCGATGTAGGAGTCTTCAAGGCTTGGCGAAATATAACCTAAGGGAAGCTTGGAATGCGCCCATTTTTGCTGAGACTCGGCATCGGCAACTTGAAGATTGATTACGGCTTTGCCGCCATAATTGTCAGCTAGCTTAGTTAATTCATTTTGCAACTTCACTTCATTGACATCGCGATCGCCACGAATACTGACCAGTACTAAAACTGTTGTGCCGTTATCATAGACCACTTGATAGAGAACCTGTTTGACAACTTGCGTGGGATCGCATTTCAGCATCTTGCAGATAGATTCAATCGTACTTGCTTTGGGAGTATGCACTTTCTCAAATTCATCGAAATGGGAAGGAATTGCATCAGGGGGAAGAGATACCGCTTTCTCAACATTGGCGGCGTAACTGCTATCTTCAGTAAAGAGAATGTCATCTTCACCAGCTTCTGCAAGTACCATAAACTCTTGGGAACCTGAGCCACCAATCGCTCCTGAGTCAGCTTCTACCGCCCGAAACTTTAAACCGCAACGGTCGAACATCTTGCGATAGGCGCGATCCATCTCATAGTAAGTTTCCTTTAAACTTGACTCGCTACTATGGAAAGAATAGCCATCCTTCATGATAAATTCCCGTCCGCGCATCAGTCCAAATCTGGGACGAATCTCATCGCGAAATTTGGTTTGGATTTGATACAAATGCTGTGGCAATTGGCGATAGGAACGGATCGTCTCACGGGCGATCGCCGTGATTATTTCTTCATGAGTAGGGCCTAAACCGACTTCGCGATTGGCGCGATCGGTGAGGGCAAACATAATTCCCTCGGCTTTGGTGTAAGTATCCCAACGTCCAGATTCTTGCCAAAGTTCGGCGGGTTGCAGTTGCGTGAGCAGACATTCTTGCGCCCCTGTTGCGTTCATCTCTTCACGCACGATCGCCGAAATCTTTTGCAAAACTCGCCACATGAGAGGCAAATAAACATACAAGCCTGAGCCAACTCGCCTGATATAGCCTGCGCGTAAGAGGAGTTTATGGCTTGGTAGTTCTGCTTCGGCGGGATCTTCGCGGAGCGTGACCCAGAGCATTTGAGATAGACGCATAGAGAATGTTCAGTTAAGGATACTTACAATTTATGTTGCGGGTGCAAGCCCACAAC
Source organism: Oscillatoriales cyanobacterium CG2_30_44_21 (assembly GCA_001873375.1). Lineage (GTDB taxonomy): Bacteria > Cyanobacteriota > Cyanobacteriia > Pseudanabaenales > Pseudanabaenaceae > Pseudanabaena. The sequence continues at coordinate 66 of MNZA01000017.1, read as the reverse complement.
ATAAATTGTATCAGTACTGGAGACTGCGCTTTGCGCTAAGGATCTAATGGCTATAATTAATTTAGA
>MNZA01000231.1 GCA_001873375.1 Oscillatoriales cyanobacterium CG2_30_44_21 | reverse complement strand
TTGTTTTATGACTGACTTGGAATATATCCTCTAGATGCGTAACGCTATAACCTTCTTGATATAAGAGTAGACAGTGCGCTCTCTGCCGCACTTGATGATGACAACTTTGACGATAAATTCTCCTCAACATCCTTTTCCTTTCTTCGTGTATCTTTCGGGCTAATTTCATTTCCTTAAGACCTCTAATTCATATTTCTTTTTATCATAAAATTGTGTAATTAATTGTGTCTAACTACTTAGTCTTTAGTTTAAGTTACACCCCGTAATTTGGTGAATAATATGCAGTAGTTTAATTATGTGTGTTTATTTTAAAGAGATATGACCCCAACCCTACCCACCGAGCAAATTGATCGCATTGTGTGGAATCAACACCACGACCCTTTTACAGTCCTTGGTCCCCATGAAATTGAGCAAGATGGTAAGTCGGTATGGGTGGTGAGAGCTTATCTACCCGACGCACAGGCTGTATCTGTAGTCACGCCTGAACAGCACCAAGAATATCCGATGCATTCGGTACATCATCCCCACTTTTTTGAATGTGTGATTACTGACGCGCCCCATCTGTTTAGCTACCAGTTTAAAGTGAAGTCTGAGGATAGCGATCGCCTGATCCATGATCCCTACAATTTCAAGTCTCCGTTGCTAACTGAGTTTGATAGTTACCTCTTTGGTGAAGGCACGCATTACCAGATTTACGAAAAAATGGGCGCTCACCTCACCGAAATTGACGGCGTGAAGGGTGTTTATTTTGCAGTTTGGGCTCCTAGTGCCCGCAATGTATCAGTGATTGGCGACTTCAATAGCTGGGATGGACGCAAGCACCAGATGCGTAAGGGAAGTACAGGAATTTGGGACTTGTTTATTCCTGAGCTAGTGACTGGCACTGTCTACAAATACGAGATCAAGAGTCCTGAAGGACATATTTACGAAAAATCTGACCCTTACGGTTATTTTCAAGAGATTCGTCCCAAAACTGCTTCCATTGTCACCGACCTCAGCACTCACAAATGGAATGACCAAGCTTGGCTAGAAAAGCGCCGCAGCGAAGATCCATTAAAAAAGCCGATTTCAGTTTATGAAATGCATCTTGGCTCATGGATGCACGCCTCCAGCGCCATCCCTCCTGCCGATGGCTATCAGAGCGTGTCCGCCGCCGATCTCAAACCTGGAGCCAGATTTCTCACCTATCGCGAACTCGCGGAAGACTTAATTCCCTATGTTAAGGAAATGGGCTACACCCACATCGAAATGATGCCTGTCGCGGAGCATCCCTTTGATGGATCTTGGGGCTATCAAGTGACGGGCTACTATGCGGCAACTTCTCGGTATGGAACACCGCAGGACTTGATGTATTTTATTGATCAATGTCATTTAAATGACATCGGTGTGATTGTCGATTGGGTTCCCGCCCACTTCCCCAAAGATGGACATGGCTTGTCATTCTTTGATGGAACTTTTTTATACGAACCCGCCGATGTCAGAATTGGCGAACATAAAGAATGGGGAACCAAAATCTTTAATTACAAGCGCAGTGAGGTTAAAAACTTCCTGATTGCCAATGTTCTCTTTTGGTTTGACAAATACCATATTGATGGAATTCGGGTCGATGCCGTTGCCTCAATGATCTATCGTGATTACAACCGACCCACAGGAACATGGCTCACCAATGAATATGGCGGTCGCGAAAGTCTTGAAGCGATCGAACTATTTCGTCACCTGCACAGTATTCTCTTTACCTATTACCCTGGGGCGCTCTCGATCGCCGAAGAATCAACTTCCTGGCCGATGGTGACTTGGCCTGCTTATTCAGGAGGCTTAGGCTTTAACCTGAAATGGAATATGGGCTGGATGCACGATATGCTGGACTATTTCAAACTAGATCCCTATTTTCGTGGACATAACAACAACTATCTTACTTTTAGTATTTGGTACGCCTTTAGTGAGAACTTCATGCTAGCTCTCTCCCATGATGAAGTAGTACATGGCAAGAGTCCGATGATTGGGAAGATGCCTGGGGATGAGTGGCAGAAGTTTGCCAACCTGCGCTGTCTCTATGGCTATATGTTCACTCACCCTGGCAAGAAAACCATGTTCATGGGCATGGAGATTGGTCAATGGGCGGAGTGGAATGTGTGGGGAGATCTGGAATGGCATCTGTTGCAGTATCCTAACCATAAAAATCTGCAAAAGTATGTTAGTGACCTCAACAAACTATTGCGATCGCTGCCTGAACTCTATACGCAAGACTTCACGCAAGAGGGTTTTGAATGGATTGAATGTAATGACACACAGAACTCAGTGATTTCGTTCTTACGGAAAGGTACTGATGGAGAGTTTGTTTTAGTTGTCTGTAATTTCACACCTGTTGTGCATCACAACTATCGGGTCGGTGTTCCTAAAAAGGGATTTTATAAAGAGGTTCTTAACAGTGATGCACCGATGTATGGCGGTAGTGGTGTTGGTAATCTGGGTGGCAAGTATGCGGACGACTACGGCACGCATGGCAAGCCCTATTCTATCGATGTAACCGCGCCACCGCTGTCGGTAGTGGTCTTGAAATATACAGGCGAAGCCTAATTTCAAACAAACCCCAATAATTGAGTGGCGGCGCGAAGCGCCGCCACTCAATTATTGGGGTTTTAATTTTCTGTAGGTATTCATGCAACTAATTTCTAAAATCAGGGTATATTTTAAGGGGACTAGGGTAAATATTTCGGGCTAAACTAATGAAGATCAACTTTAAGGCTTTAAATACTGGCTTCTTGGCGTTGGCGTTGGTCGTGGGCAGTCAAATCACTGCTCAGTCGGTCAATGCACAATCAAAAACTAAGTTTGTATGTGGTAGTGATCAAGGCAAACCTGCAACCCTTGCGGTCATGCCTGATGGGGGACAAGCGGCAATTATTCGATATAGCTCAGGCGCTTTTGAAGGTGCAGGGTTCTCCAATCAAAGACGTTGTGAAGAAATTTCATCAAGATTTCAATACTTTAATGACTTGCAGGAAATTGACTTCATGACTATTGGCAGGATCAATGGCCAAAGCGTCATCTGTGTAACAAGAAGCGAGGGTGGCGATTGTAGTCGCGATCTCAAGTCCGAAGGTTTGCTGATTACGGTGCGTCCTGGGGTTAATCCTCGCGTGACTCTTGAGGAGTTAATCAATGTGAGATTGCAAGCAGGTTCAGCTTTAGAAGAAAACGAAGCTCGTCCTTACGTCAATACTCAATGTTTGATTAACGCTGGCAGCAGCCAAGATGCTTACGAAAGTTGTGCTAGAGGTACAGCAAGACTGTCAACAGGTTCCGCTAGTGCTGTCAAAAAGTCTGTCCCATCTGCACCAGCTTCTACCAACAAGCCTCGCTTGTGGTAATTGCGTTTAATTAAGAAATGGCGTAGCTATTTCTTAATTAAAGAAGCCTTATTGAGTAGTAAGTAGCTAGGCATAAGTAAACTAAAAACCGAAAAGGTTGTTTCGCCTGCTACGTGGGCAGAACAACCTCTGGTTTTAGGTTTTAATTAAACCCAGCTACTTATTAAGAGAACTATTTAAAAGCGACACAGATCGCCGCTTTTAAATAGTTCTCTTGATTTTAAGTTCACTGTTGGAGCCTATTGAGGCTTTGAGTAGTACAGATAGCTTTTGGGAAGCGGCGCTGAGCGCCGCTTCCCAAAAGCTATCTGGGTTTTAATTAAGCGCTGTATCAATATTAAATGTGTCTTTTAGAGTCGATTGGAGTCGCTTATTTACTCGGTATTCCTTGCCCAGTTAGGGACAAATTTGTTTGGACGACCTTACCTGTAGCTGGTTTGATATCTACCTCTCAACCTAGTCCGTCAGTTGAGGCATTTCTGCCCTACTCCATTGAACAATTGGAACAACGGGCGAAGAATGTAACTGTGAGAGTAGTTTCTGATCGCAATGCCGCTTCTGGCGTAATTATTGACAAGACAAAAGATGTGTATTTTGTGATTACCAATCGCCATGTCTTGGAAAAAGTAAAAACCATGCAGGTTGTGACAATGGACGACAAGGTTCATCCTGCGGAAATAGTTGAGTCTTTTGATTTTAAAGATTTGGATTTAGAGTTAATTTCTTTTAAAAGTACATCGCCTTACGAAACTGCTCGCTTGGGTAGATCTGCGGACTTAAAGGTCGGGGATCTTGTGTTTGCATCAGGTTTTCCTAAGCGATCGCAGGCTTGGAAATTTGCAGAAGGACAGCATATATTATCAACGCCGCAGCCTTTGCAATATGGCTATTCTTTTGGCTATAGCAGTCATGTGGAAAAGGGCATGAGCGGCGGCGCGGTTATGGATATGTACGGCAGGGTGATCGCCATTAATGCAATTCACGCTAATCCTTTATGGGGCAAGCCTGTTTATCGTTATGCGGATGGGAATAAGCCTTGTGCGCCGATGCAGGATGTTCTAGCTGATTTGAGTTGGTCGATTCCGATGGAGACGGTGGTTAAGGCGATCGCCCATTTAAAGACAACGCCCTTGGAGACAGTAAAGCAAGCGTCTAAGGGTCAAGTTTTTTTTAACCCTTTTATTGGCAGTCAGGTTATGCCCAATATTTTACAAAGTCGGGCAAGCCAATCGCTAGGTTGTATTGCCGCGCCGCCATTGGTAGCGCCTCAACCCATACGGCGATCGCTGGTAATACCAGTGGAGTCCGCAAAAAGTCCTTGACCGATTTTTGATCGAGTCGTGAAACCACAATCATTACCTTGCAAGGAGTCTAGGCATATGTTTAAAAATTCTCAGGTTTTAGAAATTAACAACTGCCCAAAACTAATTTCTCTAGTTTTAGTTGCTGTTGTACTTGGCACAGTTAGCGCTAGTCCTGTCGCGGCTCAGTCTCAGCAAAGTGTAATTTTGGATGCGAATGCTGATGTTAAGGCAAAAACACAAATCTATCTGTCGCAGGCGCAAACCTTTTTTGATCAAGGCAATTACGATAAGTCGATGGGTTCTGTGAATATGGCGATCGATGCTAATCCAAATAATCCTTTGGCTTGGCAGATGTTGGGCAATTGTTTAAAGAAATTGGGACGCGATCGCGAAGCTTTGACTGCCTATGATCAAGCGGTTAAATTATTGTCGGCGAGTAATACCGCCCCAGCGCCTTTGCCTGCGATGCCATCGGCGGGAGTAAATGACAATTTGCCGACCAATGACATCGCGCAAATATGGGTAGAACGAGCAAGGGCATTGGATCGGCTGAATCGTTTTCAGGAGTCCGTGGCGGCTTACGATCAAGCTTTAAAAATTCGTTGTCAAGAGCAGTTGAGCAAGTCTCCCATCGAAACCTTGCCGATGGTTTGCCAGCCCTATGTGATGGTTGCGCCTGCTAATGATCCTAAGGCAACGACTATGCAAAAAAATCCGCAAAATTCTACGGTGATCCCTGTGCCGAATAATCCGCAAACAGTTGTGGAACCACCACTAAGGAATAATCGCAATATTTGGTAAGAAAAAGGAGAAGCGATGCTTCTCCTTTTTCTTACCAAATAAAAATCCAAGAAGCGAGTTGCGGCGCGAAGC